>JBFJKD010000105.1:0-7333 GCA_041635095.1 Porticoccaceae bacterium | reverse complement strand
GCTCGATTTCCTGGGCGATTTCCGGGTTTTCCTTGAGGAAATTCCGAACGTTTTCCTTGCCCTGGCCAATACGGTCTTTCTTGTAGCTGTACCAGGATCCCGACTTGTCGATCAGTCCGGCCTCAACACCCATATCGATCAGTTCTCCCTCGCGGGATATACCTTCGTTATAAATGATCTCGAACTCGGCTTTGCGAAACGGCGGCGCCACCTTGTTCTTGACCACCTTGACACGGGTCTGATTGCCGATAACTTCCTCACCTCGCTTGATGGCGCCGATGCGGCGGATATCAAGGCGCACCGAAGAATAAAACTTCAGGGCATTACCGCCAGTGGTGGTTTCCGGGCTGCCAAACATCACACCGATTTTCATGCGAATCTGGTTGATGAAAACGACCAGCGTATTCGAGCGCTTGATGTTGGCGGTCAGCTTGCGCAGTGCCTGGGACATCAGCCGCGCTTGCAGCCCCACATGGTGATCACCCATGTCACCTTCGATTTCCGCTTTCGGAGTCAGCGCCGCCACGGAATCCACCACCAGCACGTCGATGGCGCCGGAACGCACCAGCATGTCGGTCACTTCCAGTGCCTGCTCGCCGGTATCCGGCTGGGACAACATCAGATCGTCCACGTTGACCCCGAGTTTTTCGGCGTACATCGGGTCGAGAGCGTGTTCCGCATCAATAAACGCGCAGGTGCCTCCGGCCCGCTGCGCTTCGGCAATCACCGACAGGGTGAGGGTGGTTTTACCGGACGACTCCGGCCCGTAAATTTCCACCACGCGCCCTTTGGGCAGGCCGCCGATACCCAGCGCAATATCCAGCCCCAGAGACCCGGAGGAAATACTCGGCATCGCCACGTGCTCCCGATCACCCATACGCATCACAGTTCCCTTGCCAAACTGGCGCTCTATTTGTCCCAGTGCCGCCTGTAGCGCCTTTTCCTTATTGGGGTCCATTTTTTTACACCTCGCATCTATAGATTATGGTAAAAATACCTGGCCAAACCACCGACCGAGCCGTTCAACAGATTATCGCAAATGAGCTTACCGCAATTCCTTATAACTGTATAGCTATACAGTATCCCGACCAGTAACGTGCGCCACCAACCCGGCCAGACCAATGCTAATCGCCCGCTGCCTTACCTGCTCGCGATCACCCTCAAGTTGGTAGCGCCGCGCCACCGTACCCGTTGGACCAAACCACGCCAGCCATACTGTGCCCACCGGCTTGTCGACACTGCCCCCGTCCGGACCAGCGATGCCACTAACGGCCACCGCCACGTCCGCACCGGTGGCACGCGCTGCCCCTCGGGCCATTGCACACACCACCGCTTCGCTGACCGCGCCGTGCTCCGCCAACACAGTCTCGTCGACACTCAGCAACTGTACTTTTGCGATGTTGCTGTAGGCCACAAAGCCCGCGTTAAACCATTGAGAGCTTCCCGCGACAGCGGTAATCCCATGAGCAATTCCGCCGCCGGTGCAGGACTCCGCGCAGGTGACCGTCCAGGCGCGACGCAATAACTCCGCCCCCAGCTGTTGCGCCAGGGTATACGGATTGTCGTCGTCAATATTTAGCATCGCGCTACGGTAAGCCACACAGCGACTCCCCGCAACCCTGTTTTATTACCAGCAGTGAATCACGTAGAATCCGCCAACTTGTCGTTCGAATCAGCGCCTATGTCAGCCCCCGAAACACCCGTTAGCGCACACACACCGATGATGCAGCAGTATTTGCGCATCAAAGCCCAGCACCCCAACGAGCTGCTGTTTTACCGTATGGGCGACTTTTACGAGCTGTTCTACGACGACGCACGCAAAGCCGCCCAGCTAATGGATATCACCCTCACCACGCGGGGCAAAAGTGATGGTCAGCCAATTCCCATGGCGGGCATTCCCTACCACTCGGTGGACGGTTACCTGGCCAAACTGGTTAAGCACGGGGAATCCATTGCCATCTGCGAGCAGATTGGCGATCCCGCGACCAGCAAGGGACCGGTGGCGCGGGAGGTGGTGCGCATTATCACCCCGGGCACTATCAGTGATGAGGCATTACTCGACGACCGCCGGGACAACCTGCTGGTTGCGGTGAGTCAACGTCAGCGACACGCCGCCTTTCATTATGGTATCGCCTCACTGGATATTGGCAGCGGTCGTTTTCTGATCGCTGAAGTCGGCGATGCTGAAGCGTTGCGCAGTGAGCTTGAGCGCTTGCGACCTGCGGAATTACTGATCAGCGACGACTTTAGCGCACCGGATTTACCGCTTGCTGAGAACTTCGAAAAACGCCAGGGGCTGCGCCGTCGGCCGCCCTGGGAATTTGATCTGGATAACGCACGACGTCAGCTGAGCGCCCAGTTCGGCACGCGGGATCTGTCCGGGTTTGGCTGTGAGGATATGGAACTGGGCATCATCGCTGCGGGCTGCCTGTTGCAATATGCGCGGGAAACGCAACGGGGCGCTCTGCCACATATTCGCGCGCTGGTCCACGAACGCCGCGAAGACAGCGTTATTCTCGATGCCGCCACCCGGCGCAACCTGGAACTGGACACCAGTTTAACCGGTCAGGATCAGCACACCTTGCTCGCGGTGATGGACAATACTACAACCGCCATGGGCAGCCGGTTGCTGCGCCGCTGGCTCAATCGTCCCCTCAGCCAGTCCACTGCCATCGACTGCCGCCGCCAGGCGGTGTCAGCATTGCACGACGATTACCACTACGAACACCTGGCAGCCGCGCTTCGGGACATTGGCGATATGGAGCGTATTTTGGGACGCATCGCGTTGCGTTCCGCGCGCCCGCGAGACCTGACCCGTTTGCGGGATTCTCTCGCCGCCCTGCCGGGCGTGCGTCAGATGCTGGACCCGATCACCGATGACTATATTGGCGAGCTGCGTGAACAGGCGGCCACCTTCCCCGATCTGGATGCCATCCTGCGGCGCGCCCTGGTGGACAACCCACCTGCCGTGGTGCGCGATGGCGGCGTCATTGCTGCGGGCTACGACGCGGAACTGGATGAACTGCGCGCCATCAGCAGCAACGCCGGTGACTATCTGGTAGCACTGGAAGAAAGTGAAAAGCAACGCACCGGTATCAGCACCCTGAAGGTCGGCTACAACCGTGTGCACGGCTATTACATCGAAATCAGCAGGGCGCAGAGCAGCCAGGCACCGGTTGAATACATGCGCCGCCAAACGCTGAAAAATGCCGAGCGCTACATCACTCCAGACCTCAAGAGCTTTGAAGACAAGGCTCTGAGCGCGCGCAGCCGATCCCTGAGTCGGGAAAAAGCGCTGTATGAGGAACTGGTGGAGTTAATCGCCAGGCAACTCGCGGCGCTGCAGACCTGCGCCGCGGCCATCGCCACCATCGACGTACTCGCCAATCTGGCGGAACGCGCATATAGCCTGCGCCTGACGCCGGCCAATATCGTAGATGGAGCCGGCATTCAGATTCGCGGCGGTCGCCACCTGGTGGTCGAGCAGGTCCTGGACACGCCGTTTGTAGCCAACGATCTGTTGCTCGACCAGCAGCGCAAAATGTTGATCATTACCGGACCCAACATGGGTGGTAAATCCACCTACATGCGCCAGACGGCGCTGATTGTACTGCTGGCTCACATCGGCAGCTTTGTGCCCGCCGACAGCGCCACGCTGAGTCCCGTGGACCGCATCTTTACCCGTATTGGTTCATCTGACGATCTGGCGGGAGGGCGCTCGACGTTTATGGTGGAAATGACCGAGGCCGCAACCATTTTGCACAATGCCAGCGCACGCAGCCTGGTATTGATGGATGAAATTGGCCGCGGCACCAGCACGTTTGACGGCCTGTCCCTGGCCTGGGCATGCGCCACCTACCTGGCCACACGCATCGGCGCCTACACGCTGTTCGCCACGCACTATTTTGAACTCACCGCCCTGCCGGAACAGATCGACAGCATCGCCAACGTGCACCTCGACGCCAGCGAGTACAACGACAACATCGTGTTTCTACACAGTGTGCAACCGGGGCCGGCCAATCAAAGCTACGGCATCCAGGTAGCGAAACTCGCTGGTATCCCCGACGAGGTCATTGCCAATGCCCGACGCGAACTGCAGCGCCTGGAAACCACTAACTACAGTGTGATCACCCACGCCACCAATGCCCCACGCCAGGAAGAATTATTTGCCGACTCGGGGGCAACGCGCGTACATGCGGCGCTGGCCAGGCTGAATCCCGACCTGCTCTCGCCGAAGGACGCGCTGGAAAAACTGTATCAACTGAAAGCCCTGGCGACTAAAGCGGACGACTAGCTGCCGTTCTGAGACGTTTCATGGCAGTACCCAGCCACCCCGACACCACCAGGCGCCCATTGCGCTAACCGAACGGGTGGCGTAGCACGATAGTTTCGTTGCGCTCGGGCCCGGTCGAAACGATATCAACAGGCACGCCAACCACTTCCTCGATATGAGCAATGTAGGCGCGCGCATTGTCAGGCAACTCGTCGAGTGAGCGCTTGCCCAGAGTAGATTCCTGCCAGCCGGGCAGTGTTTCGTAGATCGGGGTCAGATTTTCATAATCGTCCGCGTGGTGTAGCGCGGTCGTGACTTCCTCCCCCTGTGCATTGCGGTAACCCCGACAAATGCTGATGGTGTCGAGGCCGTCGAGCACGTCGAGCTTGGTCAGACACAACCCCGATACGCTATTGATCAGCACCGCCTGACGGGAGGCCACCGCATCGAACCAGCCACAGCGCCGCGCCCGCCCGGTCGTTGCCCCAAACTCGTGCCCACGTTGAGCCAGCCGCTGACCCACCTCACAAAACAATTCCGTGGGGAAAGGTCCGGAACCGACGCGTGTGGTGTAGGCCTTGGTGATACCCAGCACATAATCCAGATACAGCGGCCCAAAGCCACTGCCGGTGGCCGTGCCACCTGCGGTGGTATTGGAAGATGTCACATAGGGATAGGTACCGTGATCGATATCCAGCAGAGAGCCCTGAGCACCCTCGAATAATATGTTGCGACCGGCCGCCCGTGCGTCGTGCAGCAAACTGGTCACGTCGCGCGTCAACGGTCGCAGTAACTCCGCCCACTCGGCCGCACTGGCAAGCGTCTTACCCAAATCTACCGCCTCGCACCCGTAATATCCGGTGAGTACGAAGTTGTGATAGTCGAGTACCTCGCGCAAGCGTTCGCCAAAGCGATCCAGATTAAACAGATCCCCCAACCTCAATCCGCGCCTGGCCACCTTGTCTTCGTAAGCGGGGCCGATACCGCGACCGGTGGTACCTATTTTGTCCTTACCGCGCGCCCTTTCCCGCGCCAGGTCCAGGGCCACATGATGGGGCAAAATTAGCGGGCAGGCCGCCGAAATGCCAAGTCGCTCGCGCACTGGCACGCCCTGTTCCTCCAGCTCGCGCATCTCCAGCAACAACGCCTCGGGAGAAAGCACCACGCCGTTGCCGATCAGGCAGGAGACGTCGTCGCGCAGAACACCGGACGGAATCAGGTGCAGCACCGTCTTTTTCCCGTCGATCACCAACGTGTGTCCAGCGTTGTGCCCGCCCTGAAAACGCGCGACGATCGACGCTTTATCTGTCAATAGATCGACGATCTTGCCCTTACCCTCATCGCCCCACTGCGTGCCCAACACCACCACGTTTCTACCCATATCGCTGTCTCTTGGCCTCTATTTTTGATTCATTACTGTTTGCCACTGGCCCGCCGCACTGGGCATCGGCAGCCGGGTCTAGCGTGGCTGTACCGGGATTATCTGAATCTGCCCATCGGCACCAAGGGTCAGCTCGCGGTCACAGTGCAGCTCCCGATAGTCCGGCGCTTGCCCCGCAAAGCCGCACACCACCCGCTCGCTATTTTTCCGCAAACGGTTTATCGCAGCGACAATTGACGGTGCCTCACTGTACGGTACGAAAATACCGCAGCCGATATCCTGTTCGTCGTTCGCCAGCGTCGTCAGCGTTTCCAGATCCGCGCCAAAGCCGGTGGCGGGGCGGGAGCGCCCAAAGGCTTCGCCAATGTGATCATAGCGACCACCATTGCCCAGCGCCTGACTGGTGCCCGGTGCAAAAGCGGCGAACACGATACCGGTGTGATAGTGATAGCCTCGCAATTCCGCTAAATCCACAGACAACATAGCCTCTGGGAAGCGCGCCTGGGTCGCGGCCAGCACCGCCGTTAACTCGTCCAGCGCCGCGCCCACTTCGGCTGGTGCGGTCTCAAGGGCCGAGCGCGCCTGGTCTAAAACGTTGATGCCTCCGGCCAGATCAGGCAGTGCGCCAAGGGCCGCACGGATCACCGTATCGGGAACATTGTTTACTAGCCACGTTTCGAGACCCGACGCTTTACTTTGTAGCAACTGAAATAACTCTCCACGCTGTGCGACGCTAAGCCCGGCGCACTCCTCCAGGCCACGGTAAATACCCACATGACCGAGACAGAGTACCGCACCCTTGATGCCCGCAGTGCGCAGGGTTTCAATCATCAACGCGATAACTTCCTCGTCGGCACCCAGCCCGTCCTCGCCAAACAGTTCGACGCCCACCTGCAGGGGCGAGCGCGAAGCCAGGGGTTGACGCGCACGGGTATATAGCACCTGCCCGGCATAACATAGTCGATTGGGCCCGCTGCGGCGCAGGCTGTGGGCATCCATGCGCGCCACCTGCGGGGTGATATCGGCGCGCACCCCCATCATGCGACCACTGATCTGGTCGGTGATTTTAAACGTCATCAACTCCAGATCGGAGCCAGACCCACTGAGCAAAGAATCGGTAAATTCCGCCAACGGTGGAATCACCAGATCGTAGCCCCAGCTGTGATACAAATCGAGCAGGCGGCGGCGCAGGCGCTCTACTTTGAGCGCCCGGTTGGGAAGGATTTCCGCTATGCCATCGGGCAGTAACCAGCGTTCAACTCCGGCCATGACGTTCTCCATTTGGGGTCTGGCAACTATACTTACCTGACCATAAAAAGCAGGCCAGCGCCAAGCAACATGCTACACAGGCCAGCAATGCGCAGCGCGCGGTCTTCCAGTTGGGACAACAGATAAGCAGCACCGCGCCAGCGTCGGGGAGCAATAAACGGCATCACCCCTTCGATGACCAATACCAGACATAGCGCCGCACTCAGATCCTGCCACATAGGAGTTACCCACGCCTCACTCGCCTTAAACTACTCTGCAACGCGCCATCAACAGTCACCAACCGAGCCGCAACGACCATACGCAACGACAATTCGCAACCAATATACCGCATCTGCGTCACACCAAACTCGCCCAGCCAAATCAACCCCGCCGACCGCTCCACAAGCTTCTCTAAACCATAAAAAAACCGG
>JBFJKD010000104.1:0-7338 GCA_041635095.1 Porticoccaceae bacterium | reverse complement strand
TGGTGCCGATGAGTTGGCCAAGGTCTACGAAGACAAGGGTGACGATTACAGCGCCATTATGGTCAAAGCTCTTGCGGACCGTCTGGCAGAGGCCCTGGCCGAGCACTTACACCGCAGGGTACGCACCGAATTCTGGGGCTACGCGATGGATGAAAACCTCGATAACGACGCCTTGATCGCAGAAAAATATCGGGGCATACGCCCCGCTCCGGGTTATCAAGCCTGTCCGGATCACAGCGAGAAAGCAACCTTATTCGAACTCCTCAATGCTGAAGCGAGTGCCGCCATTAAACTTACGGAAAATTTTGCCATGTGGCCAGCGGCGTCAGTCAGCGGCTGGTATTTCAGTCACCCGGATGCTCGCTACTTCAGCGTCGGCAGTGTGGAGCGGGATCAGGTTACCAGCATGGCGGAACGCAAAGTCATGCCAGTTGCGGCCCTGGAACGTATCCTGAGCCCCGTGCTAAACTACGCCACCGATTGACACGGTAATTGAATGAACGACCGAGAATCTGACAACACCCAAAAACCACGCTTCGTCGATATTGTAAAAAGCACCCTGGCCGCTGCCATGGGTGTGCAAAGTAACAAAAATCGCGAACGAGATTTTGCACACGGCAATATCCTCGCCTACGTGGTGTCGGGCATCATTTTTACAGTCCTGTTTATTAGCACTGTTATTGTTGTAGTTAAGATGGTCATTCACTCCACCGCCAATTAGCGCCCCCTCACGACTACCCGCGTCCACCAAATGACTGAGGTGCATAATGAGCGGCACTAAAAAGCCCATAGGGTAGTTTTCATCGCTCAAGCATCGTGCATCGCAACCTGTTTTTGGTGAGGCTATTGCACCACATAAAAACAAATGACGGACTATGGGAAAGCAAGCCTAAAAGACAACGTGCTATGGAGCGGATAGTGGACGATTCCACCGAAAATATTACCGTTTTTGCCGGTTTTATTAGCGATTTGCTGGGACATTATCAGCATATCGCAAATATCCTGGGCAAAGGCCTCTTTGCCCAGGATAGTGATCTCTCCCGCCCCACTGATAAGGTGCCATTAGCGGTTTATAACGTTGTGTGCGAATGGCTTGTGGACAATCTCGATCCGGCAAACATACACAAAACTGGCTCGACTATCGGTGCCTATTTATGCGCACATGCTGGCGACCAAAAACCATGTTGGCAACCAACAACATGAGTGAGGACAGGTCCCCGGTCGAGATATTCAAGGCCTTCAAAGAAGTCGCCGAAAGTATGGCTCAGGACCCGAAACAGCGCGACTGGAGCAGCCTCGACAGCGGCAACAAATTTTGCCTGCTACGCAGAACACAAACCTATCACACGGCACTACAGGAATAACTACTGAAAAGAGTGCAGGGGATGAGTACGACGAATATAAGGTTTCCAGGAGCTAACTCGAGCGGCCATTTAAGCATCAATTCACCTGACAGGAAGTGGAACACACAATGAGATTCGAAAACAAGGTAGCGGTTATTACCGGCGGTGCCCGCGGCATCGGGTTGGCGGCAGGCAAATTATTCGCGCAGGAAGGCGCGCGGGTATTATTGGTGGATTTGCAGGAAGATGCGTTGCGGGAAGCAGTCGATAGCATTGGCGACGCACGGGTTAGTTACCATGTCGCCGACGTTAGCCACCCGGAGCAGGTCCAGGCTTATGTCGCCATGGCACTAAAACGTTATAGCCGCATCGATTGCTTTTTAAACAACGCCGGGGTGGAAGGCGTGGTCGCACCGATTGTCGACTGCCCTGTAGCGGCGTTCGATCAGGTGATGGCCGTCAACGTCAGGGGCGTGTGGCTGGGTTTAAAATACGTAATTCCCGCGATGCTCACCGGTGGTGGTGGCAGCATTGTGATTACGTCATCCCTTGCGGGACTCAAGGGCACGCCCAATATGTCCCCCTACATCACCAGTAAACACGCGGTGGTCGGCATGATGCGCAGTGTCTCCCAGGAGTATGCGACGCAGGGTATTCGCATCAACACGGTTAACCCCGCGCCCATCGAAACGCGCATGATGCGCGCGCTAGAAGAGGGCTTCGCCCCCGGGAAGGCTGCAGCAGCCAGGCAACAGCTGAGTTTGATGATGCCTATGGGCCGTTACGGCGAACCTGAGGAAGTCGCGAAGCTGATGGCATTTTTGTGTAGCGAGGAAGCCTCTTACTGCACCGGCGGCACCTATTCCGTGGACGGCGGTGCTTCAGCTCAATAACTCTTCCCACCCATAATTTCAGGCATATTCGAAGTTCGAAGGGCGCAGTGAACCTGCACCTTCTTCGCGAGTGAGATTCAGGACCCGGCGACCCCAGCTATCGCGGCGACACCCGCGTCGGCAATTACTGCTGACTAACCCAGTACACTACACTGCTTACGAAAATAGCGATGACTGCTACCGCCGCAATCGCATCCGCGAATCCATCGCCATTGTCAACTACTGGGTTGTCTTCGTTCATTAGTTCGACTCCGTTTTGGTCAGGGCGCAAGATGCGCGCCTGAGTCGGTTAAAAGCGGCGCATTCTATCAACATTTGTTCACTGTGTATCGACCACTTATACCATTTATTTAGCCAGTTATATAAAAACGGTTTTTCCGCTCGTTTGGGCATATCGGTATCATTCACACCACTCTCTACTAACAGCGCGTACCAGCAGATTTTCCACCGGCACAACCACGCACGCCGAAACATACACCCGCGTTAGCGCAGCCACGGAGTTCCAAACAGGTTTATGTACATCTATAACCAGCAGGACAAAACCCTCGTCACAGAGCGGGTTGCACAGTTTCGCGAACAAACCCGCCGTTATCTCGCCGGGGAACTTAGCGAGGAGGAATTTCGTCCACTGCGCCTGCAAAATGGGCTGTACATTCAACGCCTGGCACCGATGTTACGTATCAGCGTGCCCTACGGCATGCTGTCCTCCCGGCAATTGCGCAAACTCGCGCACATTACGCGCGTCTACGACAAGGGTTACGCGCATTTCACCACGCGCCAGAATATTCAGCTTAACTGGCCGCAGTTAGAGCAGGTGCCAGATCTACTGGCCGAACTGGCGGAAGTCGATATGCACTGTATTCAGACCAGTGGTAACTGTGTGCGCAATATCACCTCGGATGAATTGGCCGGCATCAGTACCGATGAGCTGGAAGACCCACGACCCTGGTGCGAGATTATTCGGCAATGGTCGACGCTACACCCAGAATTTGCCTTTTTACCCCGTAAATTCAAAATTGCGGTGACTGGGTCGGCCACCGATCGCGCGGCGATTCAGGTACACGACATTGGCCTGCAGCTGGTAAAAAATAGTGCTGGCGATATCGGTTTTCAGGTGCTGGTGGGTGGCGGCCTGGGCCGTACCCCGATGATCGGCGTGGTGATTCGCGAATTCCTGGAGCCACAACACATTCTGACTTACCTGCAGGCCATCCTGCGCATTTACAATCGGTACGGGCGCCGCGATAACAAGTACAAAGCACGTATCAAAATTTTAGTCAAAGCCTGGTCACAGGAAGTCTTCGCGCAACGGGTCGAGGAAGAATGGGCTTTGGTGTGCAATGGGCCCAACACCCTGACGCACGCTGACATTGAGCGCGTCAAGCAATCCTTTACGGTTCCAGCTTACGCTACCCAGTGCACTGACGCAGACACACAGTTACTGCACACGACGGCCGAACAGCACCCCGCATTCGCCCGGTGGCTGCAACGCAACGTGCGCGCCCACAGGCAGGCGGGATACCATAGCGCCACCCTGTCGTTGAAACCCACCGGTGTACCACCTGGCGATGCCACCGATGTCCAGCTGGAGGCTATCGCCGCGCTCGCCGACGATTATTCGTTCAGCGAAGTGCGAGTTACCCATCATCAAAACGTAGTACTGGGGGAGGTGCGTACATCGGACCTGTTTGCGCTCTGGCGTCGCGCCAAAAGCCACGGCTTTGCCACACCCAATATCGGTACCTTAACCGACATGATCTGCTGCCCCGGCGGTGACTTTTGTTCGTTGGCTAACGCCAAATCCATTCCCATCGCCGAGGCATTGCAACGGCGTTTTGACGATCTGGACTATTTGTACGACCTGGGAGATTTGTCCCTCAATATTTCTGGGTGCATGAACGCCTGCGGCCACCACCATGTGGGCAATATCGGCATTCTCGGCGTCGACAAGAAAGGCGCTGAATTCTATCAAATCCAGTTAGGCGGCAACGCTGGCAACGACGCAGCACTTGGTGCGGTACTGGGCCCGTCATTTGGCGCTGACCTGGTGCCCGATATCGTGGCGCAAATACTGGAAATTTATGTGGCGCGGCGCCTGGAGGACGAGAGTTTCATCGAAACGTTTCAGCGTATTGGTATGGCCCCCTTCAAGGAGTTGATTTATGCCAAAGCTGCTTAGGGTGGATGGAATCGAGGACGATAACTGGCAATTCATCACAACCGATGACGAAGGCGATCTACCTACAGGTGCCGTCCTGGTACCTGTACAAAAATGGCTGAAGCATCGCGAACAGTGGCGCAGCCGTGGGGATATAGGTATCTGGCTGGACTGCGATCAGGACCTCGGGGACATCGCGCAGGATATCCTCCACTTCAACGTGATTGCCATCAGGTTTGTGGACTTTGCCGACGGCAGAGGCTTTTCCTTGGCTAGCCTGTTGCGGGAACGTTTCGGGTTTGTAGGCGAGTTACGCGCCACCGGACAGATTCTGCGAGAGCAACTTTTCTACCTCAAACGCTGCGGATTTGACAGCTTTCAGTTGCCTCATGAAGACGATCTTGAGGCAGCACACGCCAGTCTTTATGAATTCACCGTCTCCTATCAGACCGCCTGCACATCGCACTGAAGGCCGCGACCACTCAAAACGCAATTTTTTGTTGCGCACGCCCCCCGCTATCAAGGCACAATAGCACCTGTACAGTCTTCAACTTTATAGTCCTCAACTTTGCGCTACTGGAAAAATATCTCGCCGGTTTCGTTTGCGGCACCCCATTAGCCGCTAACCAGGAAAAAATGCCTTGTGAGTGAAGCGGTTTTTTATTCATTTTTTCTAATCTTTACCGGCGGCGCGGTGATTGCATCTTTAGCGTTGTACGGGCGGCAACCTTTGCTGGTGGCCTACATCGCCCTCGGCGCGTTGCTTGGCCCCTACGGCTTCGCCCTGATCAAGGATATCTCGCTAATCGCCGACATTGCCCATATCGGAATTATTTTTCTATTGTTTTTGCTGGGCCTGGACATGCAGCCCCAGGCGCTTCTTGCAGTGTTTAAAAAGGTGACCCTGGTTACCCTGATCAGCTCCGTGGTATTTGCTATGGCCGGGTTCGGTATTGCCCTGGCCTTTGGTTTTGGCCCCGTCGAAAGCGTTGTCGTGGGACTGGCCATGATGTTTTCCAGTACCATTATCGGCATCAAACTCCTGCCCACCACCATTTTACACCACCGCCATATCGGCGAGATGATGATTGGCATGCTGCTTATGCAGGATTTTATCGCGATCTTTGTGTTACTGGTGCTACTCAGTGCGCAGAGTGGATCCGTGGATGTTCTGCAAATTGGTAAAACCCTGTTAGCCCTGCCGTTACTGGCAATATTCTGTATCGGCGTGGTGCGCCTGATACTACTCAAACTCATAGCGCGCTTCGACCGCATCGGTGAATACATGTTTCTACTGGCCATTGGCTGGTGCCTGGGAATTTCCGAACTGGCCGAAATAGTCGGCTTGTCCCGGGAAATCGGTGCGTTTCTGGCAGGCATTACCATCGCTACCAGCCCCATCGCACAATATATTGCCCTGAGTCTGAAACCATTGCGTGACTTTTTTCTGATCCTGTTCTTTTTCTCCCTCGGTGCCCAGTTTAATCTCGGATTACTGCCGGAAATTGCCCTGGCGGTGATTGCTCTCGGCGCCGCAATGCTGGTTATCAAACCCGTTGTGTTTCGCTTTTTGCTGCATCGCCAAAGCGAAAAAAATCGTTTTGCCTGGGATATCGGGTTTCGACTCGGACAAATCAGCGAATTTTCTTTGTTAATTGCCTACGTGGCGTTTAACGCGTCGGTTATCAGCAACGCGGCATCGCATTTGATACAGGGCGCGGCGATTTTATCCTTTCTCGTGTCGAGCTACATCGTGGTACTCAATTTTCCCAACCCAATTGCAGTCAAAGATAAATTGCGTCGCGATTAGTGCGTATAGGAAATCTCAAGCACCGACCAACGGTTGCACCGCGATCCATCCCTGCCTGTCAACCACCCACATTCTCAGGAATAAAAACCGCGCCCTCTAAAATATTCTACCCAGCGCATTAACAGACGATCGCTGCCCTCCTCCGCAGCGAGACCAATTTTCTCAGGCAGAGTTTTTTTATAGGCATAGGAAACTTCGAAAACATCGGCGTCAGGTAGCAGGCTGGTCAGATATTCGTCGCTGGTCAGCAGCTCGTCCACCAGGCCTAACTCCCTGGCCCGGGTACCCAACCACACCTCCCCCGTCGCCACTTTGTCCAGGTCAACACCGGGGCGATGCTCGCCGATAAATGTTTTGAACAGATCGTGGGTTTCCTCGAGATCTTCGCGAAATTTTTCCCGGCCTGCATCCGTATTTTCACCGAGCACGGTTAACGTGCGCTTGTACTTACCCGCCGTCATGAGTTCGACATCGATATCGTGTTTCTTTAGCAGTCGATGAATGTTGGGTATCTGCGCAACCACACCGATAGAACCGAGAACTGCGAATGGCGCCGCGTGAATGCGATCGCCTACGCAAGCCATCATGTAACCCCCGCTCGCAGCCACCTTATCAACGCTAATAGTGAGAGGAACCCCTTTTTTCTTGATGCGATCCAACTGACTGGCGGCCAAGCCGTAGCTGTGCACCATGCCACCGGCACTCTCCAGTTTAACCACCACCTCGTCGACAGGTCGGGCGATACTCAAAATGCCGGTAATTTCCGCGCGCATATTACGCACCGCGGAAGCGCGCAGGTCGCCGTGGAAATTGATCACGTAAACGCGCTTTCTACCCACGTCACCCGTTTCATTTTTCTGTTCCCGCAGAGCTTTTTTCTGTACTTTTTTATCAGCCTTTTGCCGTGCCTTCGCCAATGCTTTGTAAGCGGCTGCCGCATAAACACTTGCGCGCAGCGCATCGGTCATGTCATCGACGTCGTCGTTTAACTTTCTGATCTCCAGATGTCCACGGCTGTCACGACGTCCCCGTTGCCCCAGACCGGCCACCAGACCTACCACAGTCGCCAGAGCAACTAATATTGTTACGGTTTTGGCCAGAAATAAGCCGTAGTCATTGATAAATTCCAAATCG
>JBFJKD010000103.1:0-7350 GCA_041635095.1 Porticoccaceae bacterium | reverse complement strand
CGGATATTATCGATGCGGTCAACGAAACCACCGACGCCACCAGTTGTGGCGGCAAGGGTGATTGTCAGCGTGGGGAAGTCTGCCTGACCCATCATCTGTGGGACGACCTCAGTCAGCAGATACATCAGTTTCTAAACAGTATTAGTCTCGCCAGCCTGATGGAGCAGCGTCGGGTCCTGCAGGTCAGCGAGCGCCAGAATCGGCGCAACGGGTTGCTCCCGGCGCAGCACAATTTAATCGACACCGCATCAATCGCCGTGTAGACGTTTGACACGGACGGCGTTGCAGATCGCAGCATAAGTTGCGGATTACTGGATAAATAGTTACGTAGTAGCTTGAGGATGTAGGAGTTAGTTGCATGAAATTGCCAATTTACATGGATTATGCCGCGACCACGCCTGTGGATCACCGGGTTGCGGACAAAATGGCCCAATGCCTCACCAATCAGGGTGTGTTCGGCAATCCGGCGTCGCGTTCCCACTCGTTCGGCTGGCAGGCCGAGGCAGCGGTGGAAGAAGCCCGTCAGCAGGTCGCGCAGTTAATCAATGCCGATCCACGGGAAATCGTCTGGACATCCGGCGCCACCGAATCCGATAATCTGGCTATCAAGGGTAGCGCGCACTTCAACCAGCGTAAAGGTAAGCATTTAATTACCTCGCGAATCGAACATAAGGCGGTGCTCGATAGCTGTCGGCAACTTGAGCGTGAGGGTTTCGAGGTTACCTATCTCGATCCCGACAAAGATGGCTTTGTTACGCCGCAAGCGGTGGCGGATGCACTGCGGGACGACACCACGCTGGTGTCGATCATGCACGTCAACAACGAAATTGGCACCATCAATGATATTGCGGCCATCGGCGAAATTTGCCGTGCGCGCGGCGTGTATTTCCATGTGGACGCCGCGCAAAGTGTCGGCAAAGTTGCGATCGATATGGAATCGATGAAAGTGGATATGTTGTCAATGTCCGCCCATAAAATTTACGGCCCCAAGGGTATTGGCGCACTCTATGTGCGACGCAAACCACGGGTGCGTCTGGAAGCGCAGACCCACGGTGGTGGCCACGAGCGCGGCATGCGCTCTGGAACGTTACCCACCCATCAGATCGTCGGCATGGGCGAAGCTTTGCGCATTGCTCGCGAGGAAATGGATAGCGAAAACGCGCGCGTTCTAGGGCTGCGCAATCGTTTGTGGCAGGGCTTTAGTTCGATGGAAGAAGTGCATTTAAACGGTGCTCTGACGGGGCGCGTGGCGAGTAACCTGAATGTCAGTTTTGCCTATGTCGAAGGTGAGTCGCTGATCATGGCGCTCAAGGATCTGGCTGTGTCGTCTGGCTCGGCCTGTACGTCCGCCAGCCTTGAACCTTCCTATGTGCTGCGCGCGCTGGGATTGAATGACGAATTGGCACACAGCTCTATCCGCTTCAGTATCGGTCGTTTTACGACCGAACAGGAAATTGATTTTGCCATTAAAAATGTCATCAATGCGGTGGCTAAATTACGGGAGTTATCCCCGCTGTGGGATATGTATAAGGATGGTATCGATATTTCTGCCGTCGAATGGGCAGCGCACTGACACACAGGCTCGGCTTGAGGAGAGTGAAAAATGGCTTATAGCGACAAGGTACTGGATCATTACGAAAACCCGCGCAACGTTGGCAAGCTCGACGATAAAGCGGCGAATGTGGGCACCGGCATGGTTGGGGCTCCCGCTTGTGGCGATGTGATGCGCCTGCAAATTCAGGTCAGTGACGACGGCTTTATCGAGGATGCTAAATTCAAGACCTACGGTTGCGGGTCGGCGATCGCCTCCAGCTCGTTGCTTACGGAATGGGTGAAAGGTAAAACGTTGGCGCAGGCTGCGGAGATGAAAAATACACAGATCGCCGAGGAACTGGCCCTGCCACCGGTGAAAATTCACTGCTCGGTACTGGCTGAGGACGCAATCAAGGCGGCGATCAAAGACGTGCGCAAAAAGCGCGGTGAGATAACGGATTAATTTTTTTCGACGCTATTATGCACGGCGCCCATCGTTAACCGCGCCATGGTTAGCCGCGCCGTGCAAAACGAGTCGAGGGAAAATGTAGTAGCCTGACGTAGAGGAAGCAGTAGATGGCCATTTCGATGACACCAGCGGCTGAAACACATGTGCGCAACTATATTGCACAGCGCGGCAAAGGCTACGGGATTCGCGTTGGGGTGCGCACCAACGGCTGTTCCGGGTTGTCTTATGTGCTGGAATTTGTGGATGAAGTTGCTCCTGAAGACCAGGTATTCAAGTCCGGCGATGTCGAGGTTTTCGTCGACCCGAAAAGTCTGATTTATCTCGATGGTACGGAACTGGATTTTGTTCGGGAAGGATTAAACGAAGGTTTCCAGTTCAATAACCCCAACGTCAAAGATGCGTGCGGTTGCGGCGAGAGCTTTAACGTTTAATGGCTAAAATCGCGTCCATAAGTGTACGGCAGGTAGAGTGTTTTCACCGTCGTTGCGCCGGAACAATTAGACGTGAATATGTGTGCGTCAAGTTGGATTGTCTGTGGATGTAAGCAGCGATTACTATCGTATTTTTAACCTTCCCGAAGACTATCAGATCGACGCTGAGCTGTTGCAGCAGCGCTACCGCGAGATTCAGCGCGAGTGTCACCCGGATCGCTATGCTGGCAAATCCGCTCACGAACAGCGCGTTGCCGTGCAATATGCCGCGGTCATTAACCAGGCCTATACGGTGTTGCGTTCACCGGTACAGCGGGCGTCGTATTTATTGGAGCGCATGGGTGGCAACACGGATAATGAAAATACCACGGTGAACGATATAGATTTTCTTGCGCGGCAAATCGAATTGCGCGAGCGGTTGCACAGCGCAGAGGAAACTACCGATTCGCTCATGGAGCTGGAGGCCCTCAGCGACGAAGTGGCTCACGAATTTGCTCAACTGCAGACATTGTTTACCCAGCAATACAGGAATCACGACGTGCAAACGGCGACGCACACACTGGCTCAGATGCAGTTTTTCAGTAAACTGCTCGACCAGCTACACGACGCACAAGACGCGCAGGACGCTTAACAGGATCAGGTATTTTTCGGTGGCACTATTACAAATTTCTGAACCCGGTCAGTCGGCTGATCCCCATCAGCGTCGGCGTGCTGTGGGTGTTGATTTAGGCACGACAAATTCATTAGTGGCGGTGGTGCGTAGTGGCACCGTCGATACCTTGCCGGATAATCAGGGGCGACATCTGCTGCCTTCGGTAGTGCATTACGCCGCCCGTGGCGAGGTTGCCGTCGGTTGGTCCGCGAAGGCCGATGCCGCACGGGATCCGGTCAATACACTGGTCTCCGTGAAACGTTATATGGGGCGCGGGCAGGAAGCGGTATTTTCTCTCGGCAGCACAGCTTTGTACGAGCTTGCCCCCAGTGTCGGCGGTATGCCGAGATTCCGTACTGCCGCGGGCGACATCACCCCGGTGGAAGCGTCGGCAGAAATACTGCGCTGTCTGGTGGCGCGCGCGGAAGATGCCCTGGGCGGTCAAGTTGATGGCGCGGTGATCACCGTGCCGGCGTATTTCGACGATGCCCAGCGTCAGGCGACCAAGGACGCCGCGACCCTGGCGGGCGTAAAAGTGCTGCGGCTATTGAACGAGCCGACGGCGGCGGCGGTGGCCTATGGATTGGATCAGGGTAGTTCGGGCGTAGTGGCAGTCTACGATCTGGGCGGAGGGACGTTTGATATTTCGATTATGAGACTGTCCCGCGGGGTGTTCGAAGTGCTGGCCACCGGCGGTGATTCAGCACTAGGCGGCGATGATTTTGATCGCGCCCTGGCCGATTTACTACGCGCGCAAGCGGCGTTGCCCGACGCGCTAACGCCGGGGGAACAGCGCGGGTTGATGGATACCGCCTGTGCTGCCAAGGAAGCGCTGAGTGAGTGCGACAGTGTTGCGGTAAACGTGAATGGTTGGTCTGGCCAGATCGATAGACAACAAATGTATGCGGTGGTGGATGGCTTGATCGACAAAACTCTACAGGCCTGTAAGCGCACACTGCGCGACGCGGGTATTGGGTTGGATGACATTCTCGATGTGGTGATGGTGGGCGGTTCTACACGTATGCCCCGAGTCAGGGAAAAAGTAGAGGCATTTTTCCGGTGCAAACTGCGCGCCACTATCGATCCCGATCGCGTGGTGGCGATGGGAGCGGCGTTGCAGGCGGACGCTCTGGTGGGCAACAAATCAGGCGATGAGCTGTTGCTGCTGGACGTCATACCGCTGTCTCTGGGCGTGGAGACGATGGGCGGCCTCACGGAGAAAATTATTCATCGCAACACCACGATACCGGTGGCCAAGGCCCAGGACTTCACCACGTATAAAGATGGTCAGACGGCCATGGCGATTCATGTGGTGCAAGGAGAACGGGAATTGGTGGGCGACTGCCGGTCGCTGGCACGCTTTGAGCTGAAAGGTATCCCGCCGATGATGGCAGGTGCCGCCAAAGTGCGGGTGACCTATCAGGTCGATGCGGATGGTTTGCTGAGTGTCACGGCTCGCGAAGAGGGTAGCGGCGTGCAGACCCGGATTGAGGTCAAGCCGTCCTATGGGCTGGGCGATGACGAAATTAGCACTATGTTGCAAGATTCGTTTGCGCACGCCAAAGATGATTTGCAGGCGCGCGCATTGCGCGAGCGGCAGGTAGACGCGGATCGTCTGCTGGTCGATCTGGAGTCCGCATTAGCGCAGGATGGCGCGGCACTGCTAAACGACGAGGAGCACCGCCAACTGCGCGACGCGATGGCGGATCTGGTGAGCGCCCGTGCGCGGTGCACGGACCATCGCGAGCTGGCTCGCCAAGTGGAAAGTCTGGCGCGGGCCAGCGAACAATTTGCCAGCTTGCGCATGGATAACGCGGTGCGCAAGGCGCTCGCGGGTCATCGCCTCGAAGAGTTTGATAAGGAGACGTGAAGTGCCGACCATCGTTATTCTGCCCCACCCCGGACTATGTCCGGACGGCAAGGTGATAGAGGCTGAAGAGGGCGAAAGCATTTGTGCGGCGGCGCTGCGTCAGGACGTGGAAATTGAGCACGCCTGTGAGCAATCCTGTGCCTGCACTACCTGCCATGTGTACGTGCGCGAAGGTTTCGATTCCGTCGCTCCGGCGGATGATCTGGAGGAAGACTATCTGGACAAAGCCTGGGGCGTGGATCCCGATTCGCGGCTGAGCTGCCAAGCGCGGGTGGGCAGTGAAAATTTGGTGGTGGAAATCCCTAAATACACGATTAACATGGTGTCGGAACAACACTAGAGCGCGAATGACAATCTTTGTTTGAGGGGGTCGAAAATGGGGTTGAAGTGGACGGATATACTGGAGATCGCCGTTGCGCTAGCCGAAGCTTATACTGAGGTGGATCCACGCTACGTAAATTTTGTGGATCTGCGCAGCTGGGTGCTGGGGCTGGAAGAATTTGACGACGATCCACAGCGCTGTGGTGAAAAAATTCTGGAGGCCATTCAGATGGCCTGGATAGAGGAAGTCGAATAGAATGGGTCGGATATCTGGCTAAGGGCCACTTATGAGTTCCAAAGAAGAGCTCTACAAACTGCTGCTGGACTCATCGCCTTACGGCACAATGTTCTTCGCCTATGGAGTGTGTGTGGATTGTAACCCACGCGCCCAACAGCTCCTGGGATGTAGTAAGCGCGCCATTCTCGGAACCAGTCTCGACGATAATTGCAGCGACGAACCGGTAGCCCTGGCCGCGCTCAAGCGCCAGTTGAACAACGCGCTGGAAGACCAGCAGCAGCGCGTTCAGTGGGAACTGCGCGACGGCACCGGCAGCGAACAGATCACACTGGATATTCGACCGGTGGGTGACAGCGGCCGGGAATTGGTGGTAACTCTGTTTGCAGCGCTGGGGGGCGTCGCGGCTGACCGCGAGCAATCGCATGCTGCTGACGCAATAACGGCTCCTACAGCGCCCGTATCGGCAGCCACCGAACGCGACGCCAGCGCTCTGCAGGCACCGCAGACACCGCAATTGAAAGTCCCGGAGCCACTGGCTGCGGCGACAAACCCTTCGGTCGACCTCGCGGATAGTCCTGGGCAAACACCTGAATCTTTGACCGTGCCCGTGCTGGCGCTTGATACTGCCCCCACGACAAGTGCGACAGTGCGTGACAGTCACCCGCAACATGGGGATGACCAGACCAGTCGCGCGGCGGTACTGCATAAGTTATCGCGCGGCAAAAGCAGCGGGCAGGCGCCTCCACAGGAATATCCCACGGACCGCGATCTTTATTTCGACAATCTTACGCAGCTCCCCAATCGACAGTTGCTGATCGAGACCATTCGCCAGTATTTTCTGGAAAATGAAGATCGCGATATTTGTGCCGCGTTTTTGTTGGTCGATCTCGATCATTTCAAGGATATCAACGATTCCTGGGGCCACGCTGTCGGCGACCAGGTGTTGTGTAAGCTCGCCAAGGTGATTGCCATGTTGATCACCGAGCAGTCGATGGTAGCGCGCATGAGTGGCGACGAATTTTTGTTGTTTATTCCAGATATTGGGCAGACCCTTACCGAGGGCGCCGTACTTGCCCGGGATATGGCTACCAAGGTAAAGGAGCTGATCTCCCATCCGATTTTTTACGACGGTAACGAATTTATTCTTACCGCCAGTGTCGGCATCGCGCTGGTAAATGACCATAGCACCAGTGCCGAGCGGGCGTTGCAGTACGCCGATACGGCGATGTACGAGGCCAAACGCAAAGGGCGCAACGGCATCGCGTTTTTCGACCACAGTATTCGCGAAAAAGCACAGCGCCAGATTGGACTCAACACGCGCTTGCGCAAAGCGGTAGATAACCAGGAGTTCGCACTTTTTGTGCAACCGCAAATTTCCCTGGGGGACGGGCGGCTGGTGGGTGGCGAGGCGTTACTGCGTTGGGTTAACGCGGACCGCGTCACCAATATGCCATCGGAATTTATTCCTTTGCTGGAGTCGTCCGGACTGATTGTCGATGTTGGACACTGGGTTATTCGCACAGCCTGTGAGTACGTGCGAGGTTTTATGGATGATGGTTTGTGGGACGATGAGATGTGTTTGGGTATTAACATTAGTCCGCGCCAGTTCAATGATCCGCAATTGCTGGAGGTGATTCAACATAGCCTTGAAAGCTACAACGTCGACCCCCGGTATTTAAATTTCGAGGTGACGGAAAATCTGGTGATCGAAGATGTCGATGAAGCAATCTATAAAATGGAAGCAATCAAGGAGTTGGGCTCGTTGTTTTCGATCGACGACTTTGGCATCGGTTACTCGTCCATGATTTACCTGAAACGACTGCCGTTCGACTGGCT
>JBFJKD010000102.1:0-7362 GCA_041635095.1 Porticoccaceae bacterium | reverse complement strand
TCGTTGCGCAGGTAGCTGGCTGAAACGGGCAGGGGGGTTGGGGTAAAGGTCGGATTGTGCGCGCTTTGCAGGGGAAAATCGTGGTGCAGAATGGCGGCGCGGCCCAGCAGTACGAAATCTACGCCAGCGTCCATGCATTGCTCGGCGTCCTGGGGCGTGCGGATTTTTCCCGCCACCCCGAGACGCACGTCGCCGCGTTCCAGCTCGGTAAAATAGGAGAGCAGGGTGCGGCCCTGATATTGCTCGTCCATCGGTTCTTTAAACGTATCCCATAGGGACATATCGATGTAGTCGATCTGCGCCTCGTCCATGAGCTGTTGCGCGACCTGCCGGGCCTCCGACAGGTCGATGCCAAAGCGTTCCGGGGACAGCCGCACGCCGAGATTAAAATCCTCGCGGCAGCGACGGCGAATACCCGCAATGATTTCCCGCAGGATGCGGGAACGATTTTCCAGAGAGCCGCCATACTGGTCGTCCCGTTGATTGGTTTCGGCGCTCAGGAACCGACACAGTATGTAGCCGTGGGCACCGTGCAGTTCCACGCCATCAAAACCCGCTTTTTCGGCGCGCTCGGCGGCGCGGATAAAGTCTTCCACTAGTTGTTCCACTTCGGCGGTGTCGAGCCTTCGGGCACCGCTTTCGGCGTCCGCGGAAGGGGCCACCGGGGCGCAACCGATTAAATCTTGCGGCGAACGCGCGCCGCCGTGGTGCAGTTGCGCGATGGCCAGGCTACCGTGGCTTTTAATGGCGGTGGCTAGACGGATTAATCCGGGAATATGGTCGTCCGCGAAAATACCGAGTTGCCCGGCGAAACCCTGTCCCGTCAACTGTACGTGGGCGGCGCAGGTCATGGTCAGGCCAAAACCACCGGCGGCGCGCATGGTCAGCCATTTAAATTCATCGTCGGATAGTTGGCCGTTCAAATGACTTTGCAGATTGGTGAGTGGTGCCAACGCAAAGCGATTTTTCAGAGCGGGGCCATGTAAGAAGGTCAGGGGCTCGAAGAGTTGTGGCATGCAAATTCCGTGGTGGGCTGGTGAATAATCGGCGGTGCGTGGCCGCGGCCAATGTGGCGCGCGGGCCAACAGACCAATATTACCTTTACGATGGGGAGGTTGTCTCTTTTGGGGGAAGCAGATCAAAGTCGGCGATAACCGGTAAATGATCGCTGGCAATTTTGGCTACCTGATGTCGACATCCCGCAGCGGAAACGAAACGTAAATTGCCGCGGTAATAAATACGATCCAGTCCGCCGCGCGGCGCAAAGGACGGGTAGGTTTTGATCGGCCGGGTGCGCAGGCGGGTGTCGTGGTCGGTGGCGCAGGTCAGGGACATGCCCTCGACAAACAACGCGCGCAGTCTGGATAGCCAGTCGTTAAAGTCACCGCCCACAATACAGGCCGAGGCCAGATGGAATTCGGCAAACTCTTTGGAGCGCATCAGCAATCCCGCCTGGCGCTGCCGTTCCAGGGGAGACAGGCCGAGGTGCATATTGAATACTTCAAGTCGGTAGGGCGGGTTATCCCCGTAGGGGATTTCAATGGCGGTGTGCTGGCAGCCCCGACGCTTGTGGTTGCCAATGGTGAGATCGATGTTGCGTTCCCGGACGATGGGGTAACGACTTAAGGTAGCATTGCCGTAACGCCCTTTGCGCAGGCTGACATTGTGCCCGCTGGCGTAATAGGGATAGTTGAGGGCGTCGGCTATTTCCTTGGCCATATCCTGCTCTTTGGAGCGGGGTGCGCCCTCGTCAACTTCCTGAAGTAGTACGATATCTGGATCGTGATCGCGGAGGATCGAGACAATTCGATCCGGGCGAAAGCGCCGGTCAATGCCAATCGCGCGGTGAATATTGTAGGTGATAACGCGTAGTTTCAATGGGTATATGCCGGGTTAAAGGTGTTCAGGTTCCTGTAGGACCTTCTGTATAAGTGCCAGGCTGTATAAGTGCCAGGCAGGTCAGGTGTCAGATTACGTGTTGCCGGGGAGTATACAGCGGATGGTCGTCGTAGAGGCGAGCGCGTCACGGGTGGCTCTCTGCCCAACACCGGGGTGGGTCGCGCCATCCACCATGCACAAACTGTCAAAATTTCCCGACGCATGGCTTCTATATAAATCCTACCGGCGGGTAGGTTACAATTGAAGGTGTTATAATCGACTCGACTTCAGATTTAAACCTGTCCGTTAGCCGGGTAAACCACTGTTCACCTAAACGTATGCTCACCACTTCCGTGGTCGCTACAGGTTGAACGGGATGCGTCTTGAGCGGGGTGCGTAAACCGCGACAGGGCAACTGAATTTTCTAAACTAGCTTTTAAAGGTCGGAGGACCCTATGACCGCAGAGAAACAATTTGCCGAGGCAGTCGCCATTGCCAATATCCCCACGCTGTTAATGGTGCTGGTACAACTGAGTGGCGAGCGGCGCTGGCTACAAGATCCCTATCGTCCGCGGCGTCCGCGGGGTGTGGATGACAACGATAGCGGCGGTTTAAGTGCTGAAATTCAGCAGGAAATTCGCGCCGCCGCGCTGGAAGCCATTCTCGCGTGGAAAGGTGGCAAACCTGCGGCCCTGAATCCTAGCGACGCGGACCTGGTAGAAATGCTGACCGTTGCCATGGGCGAAACCGTTCCCGAGGAATACGGCGCCATGACCTCCGCGCAATTGGGGCAAACCCCCATGCTGTGGGATCACAAGATTGATGTGCCAAAAGATTTCAGCGTCATTGTGATTGGTGCGGGCGTGTCCGGGCTGGTCGCGGCGGTCAACCTGAAGTCGGCGGGCATTCCGTTCAAATTGTTTGAGCGTCGCCATTCGGTGGGCGGCGTGTGGCAGGATAACCGCTATCCAGGTGCTGGCGTCGACACCCCCAATCATTTGTACTCGTTTTCTTTTGCGCCCTACGATTGGACCGCCTATTTTGCCATGCGGGACGAGCTGCACGACTATTTCGACCAGGTGGCGGAGGAGTTTGATATCAAGAAAGATATTCAATTCGACACCGATGTGGTCTCTGTCATTTATCAGGACGCCAGCCAGACCTGGGAAGTGACGGTCAAGAATTCCGGAGGCACCGCAACCACCCACATCGCTAATATCGTCATCAGCGCGGCGGGTATTTTTAACCCACCGGCGTTCCCCAATATAGAAGGGCTCGACAGTTTCACTGGCGAGAGCTGGCATACCGCAGAATGGCCAGACGACAAAACCATCGCGGGCAAGCGGGTGGTGATGATCGGCAACGGCGCCACCGGCATGCAGATTGGGCCGGAGATACAAAATGAAGTGCAGTCCCTCACCATTTTCCAGCGCGCGCCGCACTGGGCTTCGCCCCACGAGCAGTTCCGCAAACTGGTGCCGGAACCGATCCGCTTTCTGCTCCGGGAAGTACCGCTGTACCGCATGTGGTACCGCATGCGCCTGGGCTGGACCTACAACGACCGGGTTTACCTGTCCCTGTTCAAGGACGAAAACTGGGAGCACCCGGAACGTTCTCTGAATGCGATCAACGATGCGCACCGCGCCTACTTTACCGACTACATTAAAAGCGAGCTGGGCGACCGCATCGACCTGCTCGACAAAGTGCTGCCCACCTATCCACCCTTCGGCAAACGCCTGTTGATGGATAACGGCTGGTATCGCATGTTGCGTAATCCGAAAGTGACGCTGGTGGATAACCCCATTGTGCGCATTGAAGGCAACAAGGTGATTACCAAGGACGGCAGTGCCTACGAAGCGGATGTCATTCTGATTTCGACTGGCTTTGATGTACTGAAAATGCTGTCTACCTACGACTTGGTTGGGCGCGGCGGCCTGAATGTGCGCGACGTGTGGGGCGACGAAGACGCCAGTTCCTATCTGGGTACTGTCATTCCCGGCTTTCCCAATTTCTTCACGTTGTACGGGCCGAATCTCCAACCGGGCCACGGCGGCAGTTTGATTTTCGTATCCGAAATGCAGGTGCGCTACGTCATGGATATGATCGACAAAATGAACAACAAGGGTATCGGTGCCGTGGAATGTCGTCCCGAAGCCCACGATCGCTATCTGGAAAAAATCAATAACTTGCACGAGAATATGGTGTGGACCCATCCAGGTATGAGCACCTATTACCGCAACTCAAAAGGTCGTATCGTGGTGAATTCGCCCTATCGCAATGTGGATTTCTTCGAGATGACCAAACAGGTGAACATGGACGACTACATCGCCGAACCAAAACAGGCGGTCAAAGCCAGCTAAGCTTAACCTTGGGTAAGCGGCGGGGAGTTATTTTTCTTGCTGAAAATGGTGGTACAAAAACCGAGGCCTCAGGGCCTCGGTTTTTTTTGTGGGTTAGCTGTGGTTGTTAGTAATTTGCCAGGCAAATTGGTGAAGCTGTGAGCTTATACAGTGCATTAATTTTTTATCTACAACAGCTTCAAGAAGTTCAACGCCCAGGTGTAGCGGTCTACGCGGACTTTGCGGTCAGCGCGAATCAGTCGCCCCCACCAGCCCGCTAACTCCGATATGGCAATCGCGATTAAAACCGACACCATGATCATAAAAACTTCAAACTGCCCCGTGATTATTCCAATGCTGTGGCGTTGGCTTATTTAAATTATAAGTATCCAAAGTGCGGCTAATCCCAGGCCGGGAGAAGCGCAGGGACTGGGTTAACCCGCCCCGGGCTTATTGCGTTGCGAACTCCACGGCCTTTTCAGCGTGAATAATGGTTGTGTCGTACAGCGTCACGTCGGTATCCGCCTGACTGACCAGCATTCCAATTTCCGTACAGCCGAGTATGACTGCTTCCGCTCCCTGGCTAACTAATCCATCAATAATGCGCAGGTAGTCAGTTTTAGCGGAGGTGGTGGCGTATCCCATACACAGCTCGTTATAGATGACGTCGTGAACAATGTTTCTGTCTTGGTCGCCCGGGACTAATACCTCCAGGCCATATTTTTCAGCGAGCCTGCCTTTATAAAAATCCTGTTCCATCGTAAAGGCGGTGCCGAGTAGACCAACCGTTTTAATCCCGTCCCGTATCAGCACTTCCGCCATCGAATCGGCAATATGGAGCAGGGGAATATGTATAGCCGCTTCTATGTCAGATGCAACCTTATGCATGGTGTTCGTGCAGATAATCAGGCAGTCGGCACCTGCCGCCTCAATATTGCGCGCCGCCGCGCTGAGAATTGTCGCCGTGCCAGCCCAGTCACCGGCGTGCTGAAGTTTTTCAACAGGTTCGAAATCGACGCTATACATCGCGATCCTGGCTGAGTGCAAACCACCCAGCACGCGCTTTACGCCTTCGTTAATCGCCCGGTAATAGGTGACAGTGCTTTCCCAGCTCATACCCCCCAATAACCCAATAGTTTTCATTCTCGCTCCGTACTTATGTTTGTGTCCAGACCGTTAAGGCAAGCGGCGGCAAACACGTGCGCGTAGCTTACAGGCGATCCCGCGTATTATCCCGGCGCCTCATTATAAGGAGCAGTATATCTGCCCGTGATAAATATTAGTTTTGGCTTGTTATCCTGGCTTTTATGTAAGCGAACAGACTTTTTATCTGTTGATTCATCGAATTATAGAGTGGGCCGGGCGACAATTTTTACAACATATACCGACCAGGCTTGTGTTCCAAACATAAGCCGACGGGGTCGGTTTACTAACCGTTATGTGTAACCATGACGGATATCGTCGATCTTGGAAATAGGAGATATATGTAGAGTTATGAAAACTGCTGAGGATAGGACAACGCAGTATAGTAAAGACAGTCTGACATTGGTCGGAGCCGTAGCGCTTGGCACGGGGGTAATGATCGGGGCAGGCATATTTGCCCTGACCGGTCAGATGGCTGAGATGACTGGGAGTCTTTTCCCCCTGGCTTTTTTTTCGGCAGCACTGGTTGTTGCATTCAGCGCTTACTCATACGTCAAAATGTCGAATGCCTACCCCTCGGCTGGCGGCATAGCGATGTACCTTAAAAAGGCCTATGGCAGTACGCTGACAACGGCTTTTCATGCCCTGTTGATGTATTTTTCTATGGTCATTGCACAGAGTTTTCTAGCGCGCACCTTTGGCGCTTATACTCTACAGTTGTTTGAAATCGACGATACCAGTTTGCTGGTACCAGCACTGGGCGCAGGATTGTTGGTGGCGGCCTTTCTGATCAATTTATCCGCTA
Organism: Porticoccaceae bacterium; assembly: GCA_041635095.1. GTDB lineage: Bacteria > Pseudomonadota > Gammaproteobacteria > Pseudomonadales > Porticoccaceae > JBFJKD01. The sequence continues at coordinate 1,197 of JBFJKD010000102.1, read as the reverse complement.
ACCGCATGATCGAGGGTGTGTCGTCGGTACTCGGATTGATCAAGATTGGCGGTATCGTTCTGTTTGGCGTTGTTGGGGTCACGGTGGCAGATTCGGTGGAGGTGGATTTTTCAGCCCGGGGCCTTGACACATCATTAACCGGTTTTCTTGGCGCTACGGCCCTCGGTATTTTGGCCTTTAAGGGTTTTACCACCATTACCAACAGTGGCTCGGAGCTGAGAGACCCGCACCGGAATGTGGGCAGAGCAATCATAATTTCCATCGCACTTTGTGTTGTTATTTATGCGCTGGTAGGTTTTGCCGTCGCAAGCAACTTGTCTCTACAGGAAATTATTGAAACGAGAAATTATTCGCTGGCCGCAGCCGCCAGGCCGGCGCTCGGCGAATATGCTGTGTGGTTTACAGTTGTGTTGGCTATGCTGGCGACAGCAGGCGGGATTATCGCCAGCATATTTGCGGTTTCGCGGATGTTGGCCATGCTGACAGAGATGAAGCTAGTGCCTCACAGTCATTTTGGGATGCCGGGCAGCATTCAAAAACATACGCTGGTCTACACCGTAGTCCTGGGTTTATTGCTAACTATTTTCTTTGATCTGACACGTATCGCGGCGTTAGGTATCATTTTCTATTTGATAATGGACATAGCCGTTCACTGGGGCATATTGCGTCATCTCCGGCAAGAACTTGGCGCCCATAGCGCCGTTCTTATTAGTGCTATCGTTCTTGATCTGATCGTTCTGGCTGGTTTTCTCTGGATTAAGATATCCAGTGATCTACTGGTGGTGGGTGTCGCTGGTGCCCTCATGTTGTCTATTCTGATTGCGGAAGCTCTGTTCTTGCGATACAACCCCATCGTGCCCGAATGAAAACACATAGCAACCGCATACAGTGGACGGCGCTACGCACAGCAGCGGACACCAGGCGTCATATTTTTTACTTTAATCCAAAGGACATTAACAAATGTGGTTACGTACGAGTTGTGATTTAACATTCAATGTTTCTGTGCCGACGCCCTTCATTTTAATGCTCCGGCCACGCAGCGGAGATCAACAATGGATAGCGCGCGAAGAATACAGGCTCTCGCCAAGCGTACCCGCGTTTGAGTTCACTGATAACTACGGTAATCTCTGCCAGCGACTTGTCGCTCCTCCTGGTATATTCGCGGTCCACACCGGTGCTGACATAATGACTGCAGAT
>JBFJKD010000101.1:0-7370 GCA_041635095.1 Porticoccaceae bacterium | reverse complement strand
GATGGCGATTACTGGCTGGAATGTTCCTACAGTGACGCCACGATTCTCGGCTGGGTTACGCAAACTGAGGCCGTTGAATTTGCCGAACCGAGCGCTAACGTCGAGGGCAAACTGTTTGCCCTGCAAAGCCGCGTGGTGGCGCAGCACGGGCAGGCGGAAAAAACCTGGCTAAATGTGGCCAACGAGGACGAACTCGCTTATGTGGAGATGATGGGCGGGCATAAGCTCACCAGTGTAGCGGCCGATCAGTATCGCTATTACGTTGCCTCCGCGACGGCGCAACGGGAGCTGGAGCGCGCCACCAATGATCTGCATGGCTTGTTTATGCACGCCACAGATTACGTGCTGGAACGCCCCGAACTGTTAGCGAAATTTAATTTGCCCCAGGCAATTCTGCCGAAAATACGGCAGTCCTGGGACAATCGCCTCAATCAGTTGATTACCAGTCGTTTCGATTTCGCCATGACCGATCAGGGCTTGAAGGTGTACGAATACAACTGTGATTCGGCGTCCTGTTTTATGGAGTGTGGCAAGATACAGGGCAAGTGGGCGCGGCATTTCGGCGCCGACGAGGGCGTTGACGCGGGACGCGAATTGTTTGCCGATCTGGTACAGGCGTGGCGCAACAGCAATGCCGATGGCCTGCTGCACATCCTGCGGGATGACGACGCCGAGGAGAAATACCACGCGCTGTTTATGAAAGAAACGTTGCGGGCGGCGGGCATTCGTTGTCGTATTGTTACCGGTCTCGAAGGGCTGGTATGGGATGCGTTGGGCAATATTCTTGATGCTGAAGGTGAAAAAGTCAGTTGGGTGTGGAAAACCTGGTCGTGGGAAACGGCCCTCGATCAGCTACGTGCAGAATGTGAGGCCGACGAACTGGCCCGTCAGACCTACGAGCCAAACTGGATAGAAGGTCGTACGCCGCGCTTATCGGATGTGTTGTTGCGGGACAAGGTGATGGTATTTGAACCGCTGTGGACGTTGATACCGAGCAACAAGGCGATTTTGCCTGTGCTCTGGTCGTTATTTCCCAACCATCCACTGCTACTCAATACCGACTTTGAGCTGAACGACGAGCTACTTGCCAGCGGTTATGTCAGTAAACCCATCGTCGGGCGCTGTGGTGAAAATATTCAGCTGGTGGACGAGCGCGAGGGCGTTATTGAGGCGACCGGGGGCGGGTTTGCGTCGCAGGATCAAATCTACCAGCAATTATTTCCATTACCTTTTGTAGACGGGTACTACGTGCAGGTTTGCACATTCACCGCCGCGGGTGTTTACTCGGGCAGTTGCCTGCGCGTCGACCCCTCCATGATTATCGGTAAGAACAGTGATTGCATGGCTTTTCGGTTTGTATCCGACAAAGAATTTATTGCGCAACTTATGATCGTTACCGAATCGTTACAAATCTGAAGTTGCGGGCTCCTGAATAATCGACACGCGTCAGTCCGCTTATTATGCAAACGCACTAGTATCAACTGGCAGTGCGCAGGTGGGCCGTATATTCGGTGTGTAAAAAATGCAGGGATTGCAGTCTAAAAAAAATATAAATTATCCATGCCGTGCGCCGACATGGCGCGAACATGATCGCGTGCGATGATGGCCATCACCAACCCGCGCGGCACCTCAATTGCGGATCGATATTTGTTGGATTCGATCAGCAATTTCCCGGTAGTTAATCTGACCATAAATCTGATCTGCACCCTGTGCAACGCAAATGTCCGCAGGCTAGCTGAGGGATAGTTGCGGAGCAATTGCACACAGATTCTCAGCGATTGCGTAAGCGTGATAGCGCACAGACGGTGTGTGCATGCTGCGGTACCTTTGCTATCCCATCGTGTGGCAATTTTACGCGGCACGGGATTCGCGCAAGGGATAACGCGGATAGCGTCAGTGCGCGAACGCAGCGGGCGGCGCAAGCGGAATGTGGCTGTTGGACTTCAAAACTGGCATTTCGCGTACTGCTCAGGCCGTACTGGTAGGGAACAGGTGCACAGGTGGTCACTGGAGTTGGGGGACGTATATCTCGGATCCCAGGTTGACGGTTTAGCGCACTGCCTGTCAATACGCCCGAAGATGGAGGCGGCAGGTGGTCCAGATTAATCGGAGTAACGGATGTGGTCATACATTCCTGGCCACCGGGAACAGCGGTCATCGACTATAGGAAGAAACCGTTATGAGCCACAGCGCGGAAGAAATGAAGGGCAGGTTGAAACAGCGATTGGGTGCCGCCAAGGTTATCTGGGGCAGGATGATGGAGGATGAGTGGTTGACATTGGAAGGCCACGAGCAACGTCTGGCTGGCCTCGCTCAGGAGCGTTACGCCATTACCCGAGGCGAAGCTGACCGGCAGGCCAGGAGTTTATTCGAGAACCAGAAGTCCTGAGTGGAGGCGCGGTGCCTGCCAGATCGCTACGGCGGGACGGCAGCGGTCCAAACCTTACTCAGAATATGGAGTTTTTTGCGAACGGCCACCGGGCCGTCCCCGCAAATTATTAACACTACACACAGGAAATGGAGAAGCAACATGTACACACTACCCCGTAAATTAAGACTGGCGGCAGGCATTGCGCTGGCAATCGCCGCGACCAGCGGCGCACTGGCTGCGGACACGGTATCCCAGGATATCACCGAGGCGCGGCAGGAAACCCAAATCTGGACAACTTACGCGTTGAGTCCTTATCTGCGTGCGAGCGACCTCAAGGTGTCGGTGGACAACGGTAAGGCCACGCTGACCGGCACGGTCGAGGAAGGTGTCAACAAGGACCTGGCGAAGCAGATCGCGCTGGGCGTCAGCGGTGTTACGGAAGTGGACAATCAGATCGTGGTTCGCCCCGATTATATGCCTCCGGCGCAAACCGCGGAGCGCAGTTATGGCGAGGTAATTGACGATGCCTCCATCACCGCGGCGGTAAAATCGAAGTTGTTGTGGGGCAGGCACACCAGCGGTCTGGCCGCGAACGTAGATACCAACCGGGGTAAGGTGACATTGCAGGGTACGGCCGATAGCGCTGCGGCCCGGGACCTTGCCGGTCGCATGGCGTTGAACACCCGTGGTGTCGAATCCGTGGACAACCATCTGGTGGTTGGGGAAACCAAACCGGCCGTAGTTGGATCGGTCAAGGATGTTGCCCACGAGGCCGGGGATGACGTCGCTGACGCCTGGATCACCACCAAGGTGAAGTCGACCCTTATGTACACCAGGAATGTTGACGGTTCCCATATCGCAGTGAGCACCAAGAATGGCGTAGTCACGCTAAGCGGTAAGGTGGACAGCGGTGCGGAGCATGCACTGGCCGTCGAACTGGCGCAGAACGTGCGCGGCGTCAAAAGTGTCTCCCACAAGGGACTCACGCACTGATCGCGACTAGCGCAGCCGCGGATGATCGCCGCGTTTTTCGGCGGCGATCCTTTCCTGCCCCGCCTGAGCGCAGGGGGTCTGTAACAGGGATATAGCGAGGGAGTTCCAGAGCAAGGAGCATTAGAGCAAGGAGCGTAACAAGGAGTGTAACGCAGGGAGCTCTCAGCAGGGAGCTCTCAGCAGGGAGCCTGGACACACGGGCAGTGTCATGGATCAGTCCGCGAAGGTATATTACCGCGCGGGATTTTCTACTGTCGCCGGTGGGGTTTATTGGCGCTGTAAACGAAGACTATTTACTTGGCGGATAGCATGGACATATCCAGGGTTAGGTTCAGGGTTAGGTCCAGGGTTAAAGGACAACGAATGCTGCGCAGGTGGTCAACACAACACGCTGCGCCAGGACTTCAGTTTACTCACCGTCAGTCGTTAAGGTGAATCGTGGAGCGGCCAGTATTGGCTGATTTTCACACTGCCCTGAAACCCGCGCAGCGTTGTCTGGGCGGGTTTTTTATTTATCGACCTTGCCGCATGGGCGGTTGGGGAATGAGGTGAGGATGAAGAACAGCGCCTCTGTTACCGGCAGATGTTGTGGGGCTGTTCGGGCAGCCTTGTGGTGCACACTGGCGGGTATCCCGCTGGCGCATGCCCACGACGCGGCCGCAGACGTGGTGGCGTTGACGGCACGTCACGCGGAATTGCGCAAGCAGTTGAGCAGCAACCAGTTCCAGCGACCGCTTTACCTTGAATCCAGCGAGGTCCCGGGCAAGCTGCAGGGCGATATCTACGCATTGGTTGAACAGCCCTATGCGGTGGTCGGCCCGGCGTTGCAACATATCGACCGCTGGTGCGACATTCTGATTTTGCATCTGAACGTGAAGCGTTGCCATACCTCGACTGCGCAGGCCGGTGGCGCGCTGAGCCTGCATATCGGGCGCAAATTTTACCAGCCATTGGCAGATGCCTTCCTGTTTAATTTTCGCTACAGGATGGTGTTTAACCAACCCGATTACCTGCAGGTAACGCTACATGCCAACGAAGGCCCACTGGGCACGAAGCGCTATAACATCGCTCTGGAAGTACTGGCGCTCGATGCCGGACGTAGTTTCCTGCACTTGTCGTATTCCTACGGGTATGGCATGGCGGCGCGTGCCGCCACGGCGGGCTATCTGGCGACGCTCGGACGGGACAAGGTGGGTTTCAGTATTGTCGGCAACCAGGCCGACGGCCAGCCCGTTTACCTGGATGGTATGCGTGGCGTTGTCGAGCGCAATACGATGCGCTACTACCTGGCGATTGACGCTTACCTCGGTGCGCTGGTGGTAGCGCCCTCGGAACGGTCGGAGAAGCGTCTGAACGACTGGTACGCAAGCGTTGAACGCTATCCGGATCAATTGCACGAAATGGAACGCGGCGAGTATCTGGACATGAAACGCAGGGAAATCCAGAGCCAGCAGATGCCGAGAGGAGCGGGCGCGGTTGATTAACCCCCGTGCTGAGCCTGTTCACGCCCTCCTCCATCGTCGCCACCGACAACCGGGCCGGGAGTAGTCCGGGCGACACCAACAAAGAAGATCAATATGATGCGAACAGCGCCGCTCCAGAGTGGAAAGTTTAATGGCCTTAATGCTCGTGCGGGACGTGCCAGGCTGGACGGTATCGCTCTGGCAGCCGGGGCTCTGATGACAATTTCAGGCTGCGCGATGATGCCGGATGCCGAACGGGAAATGGCGGTACCGCATGTTCAGCAGGTCGAGTTCGAAGGCGCACAGGGCCCCATCTCGTCTGGCAGAAGCGATGCGATTATCGTGCAGCTCGAGGGCAACGAGGGCGCATCTACGGTACTGGACAGGCATCTTGCCTACGAACAGGCGGTTAACGCGGACAGCCCTCTGGTGTTGGGCAACAAACTGACCCTGTTGCAGAATGGGCCGGCTACCTACGAGGCGATGTTCGCCGCCATACGCGCCGCGCAGGACCACATTAACCTGGAAACCTATATTTTCGGCGACGACGAGGTCGGTAAACAGTTCGCCGATTTGCTGCTGGAACGCCAGGCGGCAGGTGTGCAGGTCAACGTCATTTACGACAGTGTCGGTGGTCTGGCAACACCACAGGCATTTTTCGACCGCCTCCGCGAGAGCGGTATCCGGGTGCTGGAGTTCAATCCGCTCAATCCCCTGGCCGACAACACCAAGCCCTGGCTCATTAATAACCGCGACCATCGCAAGCTGCTGGTGATCGACGGGCGCACTGCCTTTGTCGGCGGGATCAATATCAGTGACAGCTACTCCAGCGCCCCCTCGGGCAGGCATCGCCGGGCACCGGTCGGAGCTATTGACGGCACCACTGGTTGGCGTGACACGCACATCCAGATCGAAGGGCCGGTGGTGGCAGAATTCCAGAAACTGTTTATGGGTACCTGGGCCAAACAGAAGGCTGATCCACTGGCGGCGGCGCACTATTTTCCCGAACTGCCGGCCCAGGGTAGCGAGATTGTGCGCGCCATAGGCAGTACGCCGGATGACTCCGAGAACCTGATCTTTCTGACCCTGATGTCGGCCATTGGGCATGCGGAACGGGAAGTGCATCTCACCATTGCCTATTTCGCGCCAGATCCACAATTGCTCAATGCCCTCACCGACGCGGCGCGGCGCGGTGTTGAGGTCAAGCTGGTGCTTCCCAACCAATCGGACTCCTGGCCGATCTTTCATCTCGGTCGTTCTCATTACACGGAGCTGCTGCGCGGCGGCGTCAAGATTTACGAGCGGCGCGGCGCGGTAATGCATGCCAAATCCGCGTCCATCGACGGCGTCTGGTCGACTATAGGCTCAACCAATCTGGACTGGCGCAGCTTTTTGCACAACGACGAAATCAACGCCGTAGTGCTGGGCCGCGGCTTCGCCGCGCAAATGGACGCCATGTTTGCCGAAGATCTGGCGGAGTCCACAGCGATTTCCCACCACCAATGGCAACGCCGTTCGTGGTTGATGCGCATCAAGGAACAGGTCGCGCGCATCGGCGCCTACTGGCTGTAGGGCCTGCGCTGTCGAATGGTTGGCGTTTAAATCTGATGTTCCGCCCTGGCGGCAAAGGGCTTCAGAAGCCCGTATCGAAGACTGAAAATAGCCGCCAGACGCGACACGGCACGATAGTAAATCCGGATTCAAATGGCCCAGAGCTATGCGCGCAAGCGAACAGACTTCGCGGCAGGTTGCGGCCATGCTTGGGTTTCATTTACGCGGTCAAGACCAGGGAAGACGAGTTGCATGAAACATCTACTTCCACCACTACCTTACGCCGTCTCGGCATTGGAGCCACATATTGATGCCCGCACCATGGTGTTGCATCACGACATGCACCATGCGTCCTACATAAAAAAGCTGAATCTGGCGCTGGCATCGGCGCCGGAGTTACTACAGGGAAAAACAGCCGATTGGCTACTGCGCAATCTGAGCGATGTGCCCGAAAAAATGCGCACCGCAATACGCAATAACGCTGGTGGGCATGTTAACCACAGCCTGCTGTGGGAGTCGATGTGTGCGGGCGGTGGTGGCGCGCCCTCGGGTTCACTCGCGAAAGGCATCAACGCTGACTTTGGCGGTTTTGAAGAATTCAAAGTCCAGTTCGAGGCAGCGGGTAGCCAGCTGTTCGGCTCGGGCTGGGTATGGCTGGTCCGCGCGCAACGCGGTGATGGCCGACTTCAGATACTCACCACCTCGGGGCATGACAATCCGGTAACGCAGGGTTACGACCCGCTCCTGGTCAACGATGTCTGGGAACACGCCTACTACCTGAAACACGAAAACCGCCGCCCCGAATATCTGCACGGCTGGTGGTCGGTGGTCAACTGGAGGGCAGTCGAACAGCGGCTCGCCCGTTCCCTGGACAGCGCCGAGTTATCCCCTGGTTGAAGGACGCTATTTCTGCGGATTCTGCTTCTGCGGATTCTGCGGAAATGTCACGCTAGACCGCGTCTGCCGGGGCGGTTCATCGACACCATCTGGCG
>JBFJKD010000100.1:0-7425 GCA_041635095.1 Porticoccaceae bacterium | reverse complement strand
GGTAAATGGATTTCTCATTGGCGAAGCATTTATGCGCGCCGCCAATCCGGGCCGCCGTTTGATGGAAATGTTTAACTGAGAGCGCTGATGGTTCGGTGGCGGTACGCAGTAAAAGCAGTGCCGCAGTACCGCGCAAGACATCGTCACTGCGATCTAAATATCGACACAGAAAAATAAATCACGCCTGTGACTGGGTGGCAAGCTAACGGGTGCCGAACACCACCATGGTTTTACCTTTGACTGAAACGAGCCCCTGCTCCTGCAGAATTTTCAGTACGCGGCCTACCATTTCTCGGGAGCAGCCCACGATACGCCCTATTTCCTGACGGGTGATCTTGATCTGCATGCCATCCGGATGGGTCATGGCATCGGGCTCTCTGGATAAATCCAGCAGTGTGCGTGCGACGCGGCCGGTGACGTCGAGAAAGGCGAGATCCCCTACCTTACGTGTGGTATCCCGCAAACGTTGCGCCATCTGTTTACTGACCGCGTACAAAAACTCCGGATGCTTATTGGCCAGTTCCAGAAACTTGGTGTAATGAATTTCACCCACGTCGCACTCAGTTTTGGCGCGAATCCAGGCGCTGCGATCTTCCTGTTCGAACAGACCCATCTCGCCAAAAAAATCACCGGGATTAAGGTAGGCAACGATCATTTCACGGCCGTCGTCGTCTTCTATCAACACGGTCACCGAACCCTTGATGATGTAGTACAGGGTATCCCCGCTATCACCCGCATAGATCAGTGTACTCTTGGCTGGATAACGGCGCCGATGGCAATGGGCGAGGAATTCCTCAAAGCTCGGGATATGGGGTGTAATCGGCGATAGGGTCAAGGCGCTTCTCCATTGTGCTCTTGCGTGGCGCGGCAACTATTTATGTTTATTCGCCACCAGTGGTGTAGTTTGCCTCAGATGCGTGAAAATGCAACCGTTCCATCCGGTGACACTCGCTATATGGTAGTCTTGCCGGCGAATTTAGAGGAGGCGTTATGGAAGCGACGGTCAAGTGGGTTGAGAATGCCATGTTTCTCGGTGAGTCTGGCAGTGGACACGCGGTGGTGATGGATGGGCCCGAAGATCACGGTGGCAGAAATATGGGTGTGCGACCGATGGAAATGTTGTTGTTGGGAATGGGTGGCTGCGCCAGTTTTGACGTGGTAAGTATCTTGCGGAAAAGTCGGCAGGCGGTAACCTCCTGTCGAGCAGAACTGCGCGCGCAGCGCGCGGACGAAGTGCCCGCCGTGTTTACCGAAATCAATATCCATTTTGTGGTTGGCGGAAAAGATCTGAAAGCAAGCCAGGTCAAACGCGCAGTGGAACTTTCGGCGGAAAAATACTGTTCCGCCTCCATCATGCTGGGCAAGGCGGGGGTGGCCATCGCCCACAGCTACGCCATTGAAGAGGCCGCAGAAATTTAATCTGGGCGCGACAAACCATTGGCGCAGACAAAAAAACGGGGAGCCGAAGCTCCCCAAAAGTATGATACAGGGGGGTTAGGAAGAACAACCGTTGGCAAAGGATCCTAGGTCCTACGCTTGCCAACTACGGGAGTCACTATAGTGACCGGCAACACATGAATCAAATATACTTTTTCTATTTATATCATTCCTTACAGCTATGTTGTTATTCAAGCCTGGATTCCTGATGGGTGCTGTTCGAGAATTTATGGGTCAATTTCCCAGGGTCTTTTACATAAGCATAATGTATTATTTTGGAATTACTAATAACCGTTGGACATTCTATGCCTCTCGATTCCCTGTCCCGCGTTGACCTTAACTTGCTGGTAGCGCTGCAAGTATTACTGGAAGAGCGCAATGTGACCCGCTCCGCCGAGCGCCTGTTCGTCACGCAACCGGCGATGAGTAAAACCCTGTTGCGCCTGCGCGGTGTGTTTGCGGATCCGTTGTTTACCCGCAGTGGCCGCGGCCTGGTGCCGACGCCGCGGGCCCTCGAAATCGAGCGGCTTCTACCGCAGGTTCTCAATGGTATTAACGAGATACTGGCGCAACAGAATTTTCGCCCAGACACATTTCAGGGTTCCCTGCGCCTGGTCGCACCGGAATTTCTGGCGGTGCAAGTCGTTCCAAAATTGAGTCAACTGCTGCAACAACAGGCCCCAGGGTTGTGTATTGCCTTGTCCAGCACCCAGGATGAGTACGTGCAGGAGTTGGAGGCTGGGGATGTGGATTTCGCACTGGAAGTGGAGAAGAAGCTACCGAAGGACTTTATTGTGACCGCGCTAGGGGATTTTACCCCGGCAGTGTGGATGCGCCGCGGTCACCCCCTCGAGAACGGAGATTTAACGCTCGACCTGATGCTGGAGTACCCGTTCATTCAGTACTTTTTGCTGATTGCCGACAAAGTGTCGCCCCACAGCGACAGTCGCTTTGACAAGACTCTGGCGAAAATAGGGCGCAGCCGAAAAAAATTACTGATCACCAACCAGCTAATGACGGCCCTTGATACCCTGCACTCCACGGATTGTCTGATGCTTGCTACCATGGACGATTTAAAGCACGAGGGCGAATTCTACGAAATTGTACGTAAACCCTACCCGGAAATCCTTAATCCCGATCCGGTAATCCCGGCGGTGTTAGTGCAGCATCGCCGTACAATCAACTCGCCGCTACACAATTGGGTCAAGCAATTGATTCTGGAGATTGTTCAGGGCATCCGTGTGGCGAGGAGCCTGGAGTAAGCATGGAAACGTTAAAAAAATAAGTCGACCAGGTTGTATCGCACAAAACGGCCTGGCTCAGTCCAGCCTAGACAATATAGCTACTGCGGGTCATCACTGTCGACGCTAACTTCATGGCTTTTTTTACCGGACCCGGAAAGGTCACTCCGCCTGCCAGTTTCGCCGTTTCGGCGTGCTCGGATTCATCCCTGAGCATTTGTTCCACTACGGCGCGGCTTTTTTGATCACCCGCAGGTAATTTCTGCAAGTGGCTTTGCAAATGTTGGCACACTTGCTCCTCGGTGGCGGCGACAAAACCCAGACTGAGCCGATCACTTATCAATCCCGCAGAGGCCCCAATCGCAAACGACAGTCCGTACCAGAGCGGATTGAGTACGCTAGGGCGGCTGTCGAGCTCCTGCAACCGTTGCTCGCACCAGGCGAGATGATCCAGCTCTTCAGCGGCGGCCCGATCCATTTGCGCGCGGGTATCGGCCAGTTTCGCGGTGAGCGCCTGGCCCTGGTACAGTGCCTGGGCGCAGATTTCGCCGCTGTGGTTGACTCGCATAAGTCCCGCGGCGTGCCGTTTTTGTGTAGCGTCCAGGGACTCGTTAGTACAATTTTCCGCAGGCGATGTTTTAGTTGCAGCCGCGCCAGCCCCAGTCAGGCTGCGTAGCACTTTGTCGGTTTCGACCAGCAGTCGATCGAGCGGTGATAAATAACGATCGGACATGGCAAAAGCCCACGGTGTCTGCAGTGGCTAATTGTAGCTAAAATGTCCGGCTAAAGGGAAAGTGGGAAATCATTGAATGTCTCATTACATGGATCTTGGGTGCGGTATAACCTGTATCGACGCTGACTATGTGCGCCCTGGGGGCGCCTGTTGTTACCTGGTTGAACACGGCGATCAGGTGGCCATCATTGAGACCGGAATCAACGCGACTGTCCCCCGTATCGAAACCTTGCTGGCACAAAAAAATGTGCGTCCGGAGCAGGTGCGCTACGTGATTCCCACCCATGTCCATCTGGATCATGCCGGGGGTGTCGGTCGGCTGATGCAGGTGTTGCCCGCCGCCACGTTGGTTGTACATCCACGGGGAGCACGACATATGCTCGATCCAGAGCGCCTGGTGGCAGGATCGATTGCCGTGTACGGGCGTGAAAAATTTGACGCACTCTACGGCAAAATACAGCCCGTAGCGGAGGATCGGGTGCAAACGGCACGGGACCACTCAGTGCTTGATCTGGCGGGTCGCAAGTTGCTGATTCGCCACACGCCGGGCCACGCCGAGCACCATTTCTGTATCTGGGATGAGCGCAGCAAAGGCTGGTTTAGCGGTGATAACTTTGGGCTGTCTTACCCGGAAATGGCGGGTAGCAAAGGCCGTTACCTGATTCCGACTACCACGCCGGTACAGTTTGATCCGGATAAATTTCTCGCGTCACTGGAGTTATTGATGAGCTACCAGCCACAGCGCATCTATTTGACCCATTTTAGCGTGCTGGAAAATCCCTCGACAATGGCCGAGTTACTGCGGACGGGGATTGTGGCCTATCGTGATATTGCCCTGGCTCATCGCAATAGCGAGTCGCCGGTGGCTGCGATTTGCGCGGCGATTAGTCAACGCGAGCTGGATGGATTACTGGGTTGCGCGCCGGAGCTGGGCGTAGCGGCGGCACGACAATTGTTGGCCGGTGATATGGCGCTTAACGCTCAGGGCCTGTCCGTCTGGCTGCAGGGCATGGGCCGCTGATGCAGGACGCTCGCGATCTGGGTCTGGTGACAGTGGTAATGATCAGTCATCGTCTCGACTTGCCGCCGGAGTTGTCGCGTCTCAGGGCTCGTTTCGCCATGACCCTTCCCGACGACGAGCAGATATTGCCTCTGGTGCGGGAAGCGGCAGTGCGTTGGGCCAAAAAGAACGATGTGGGCAAAGTCAAAACCGACAGCGATACGCTACAGAAAGCTCGTGTCGAATCTGCAGGGGTTAACCCACAACGAGGCGCGGCGTCTGGCCCGGGGCGCGATTATCGACGGCGGTGCCATTACCTAAACCGACATTCCCGAGGTCAACCGGGCCAAGTTTCGGCTGATGGATATGGACGGCTTATTGAGTTTCGAGTAGCGCACCGAGAGTTTTGCCAACGTGGGCGGCATGGTGAATTTCAAGGCTTGGCTCGACAAACGGAAGTCGGCGTTTGCCGGGGCTAGCGAGCGCCACCCGGACAATCCCAGGGGGGTGCTGTTGCTGGAGGTGCAAGGTGGCGGCAAAAGTCTCGCGGCCAAGGCGGTTGCCGGGTTGTGGCAATTGCCCCTGCTGAAGCTGGATATGGGGGCGTTTTGACGAAATATTTTTTGTGGATATTCCGGAGCAGGAGGTGCGTCAGGATATTTTTACGATTCACCTGCGAGTCCGCGAGCTGGAGCCGACGAAATTTTCCCTGCCGCAACTGGCGGCCGCCAGCGCCGGATTTTCTGGTGCGGAAATCGAACAGGCTATGGTGTCTGCCCTGTACTCGGCCCGCGCCAGCGGTGGTGAGATAAATGATGTGCTGCTACTTGAGGAAATCGCCAGTACCAGCCCCATTTCGGTAGTGATGGCGGAACGTATTGATGCCTTGCGGCAGTGGTCGCTGGAACGTAAGGTAGCGCGGGTCTAAATCTTTTTTTACTGATTTTTTTCCCGCGCAATGGCCCGGTAGCCGATATCGGTGCGATAAAAACTGTCGGCCCAGTGAATTTGCTCAGCTATCTCATAGGCCTTTTGTTGTGCTGCTGACACCGTATCGCCCAGGGCCGTCACGCACAGCACGCGCCCGCCCTGAGTGGTGACCTGGCCATCGAGCAGTTGCGTGCCGGCATGAAACACTTTGGTCTGCGCACTTTCCGCTGGCAGGCCAAGGATTATGTCCCCCTTGCGGTAAGTGCTGGGGTAACCTCCCGCAGCCATCACCACCCCTACCGCCTTGCGATCATCCCACGCAATATCAACGGCGTCGAGCCGTTGTTCAAGGGCGGCATTGCATAATGCCACCAGATCCGATTTCAGGCGTAGCATGATCGGTTGCGTTTCCGGATCCCCAAAGCGGCAGTTGTACTCAATCACTTTGGGCGAGCCGTCGGGAGAAATCATCAGGCCAGCATACAAAAACCCCGTGTAATCATTACCTTCGGCGGCCATGCCGCGCACGGTGGGCAGAATCACTTCCTCCATAATCCTGCGATGCACGGACGCTGTGACCACCGGTGCCGGGGAGTAGGCGCCCATGCCACCGGTATTGGGGCCGGTATCCCCATCCCCCACCCGTTTGTGATCCTGGCTGGTGGCCATTGGCAGGACGTTGGTGCCGTCCACCATCACGATAAAGCTGGCTTCCTCGCCTTCAAGAAACTCCTCGATCACCACCCGGTGCCCGGCCTCCCCGAAGCTATTGCCGGCCAGCATATCCTGCACGGCCGCTTCCGCCTCGCGCAGATCCATGGCCACAATCACGCCTTTTCCCGCCGCGAGACCATCCGCTTTAACGACGATGGGGGCCCCTTTGTCGTGCAGGTAGCGAATGGCGGCCGGCACGTCGGCGAACGTTTGGTAGTCGCCGGTGGGAATGCCATGGCGAGCCAGAAAATCCTTGGTAAAGGCCTTGGAGCCCTCCAGTTGCGCCGCGCCCTTGCTGGGACCAAAGATACGCAACCCGCGGGCCTGAAAATAATCGACGACCCCCGCCACGAGCGGCACTTCCGGGCCAACGATGGTCAACGCCACCTGCTTTTCCACGACGAAGGATGCCAGTGCGGCGAAGTCATCGACGTCAATGGGAACGTTCTCAAGGGTCGGCTCGAGGGCCGTTCCGGCATTGCCCGGCGCCACGTAAACCTTATCGACGTCGGCGCTTTGCGCGGCTTTCCAGGCCAGCGCATGTTCGCGACCGCCGGCACCTATAATCAGAACTTTCATGGCATATAATCGACTGGAAAAATACGGCGGCAATTGTAACCGCGTAGGCCCGCTGCCGCAAAAAACAACGGATTTATTTCGCCGTACACGCTTGCCGATCCCTGGGTTCGAGGGTCTAAATCAGGTTTTCAAGGCTGGCCTTGTCGTAGGCCAGCAAGTCCCCTTCGCGGCCGTCCTTGATCAACAGCGCCCAGTCCGGGTTGGAAATTAGCGCGCGGCCGACTGCCACCAGATCGAAATCCCCGCGTTCCAGCAACGACAACAGGTTGCGCAGCGAGGCGGGTTCGGCGTGGGTGGAAATACCGCGTTCCCGTTCGTCGATGAAATCCTGATCGAGGCTCACACTGCCGACGGTGATGGTAGGTTTGCCAGTCAATTGCTTGGTCCACCCCGCCAGATTAAGGTCGGAACCGGCAAATTCCGGCTCCCAAAAGCGCCGTGTGCTGCAATGGAATACATCGACCCCGGCATTAACGAGAGGCGCAAGGAACCGCTCCAGTTCCTGCGGCGATTGCACCAGGCGGGCATTGTAATCCACCAGTTTCCACTGGGAAAAACGCAAAATAATCGGCATGTCGGGCCCAATGCGAGCGCGCACGGCACTGACAATATCCACCGCAAATTGCGTACGTTTTTCGATACTACCGCCGTAATTGTCGTTGCGCTGGTTGGTACCTTCCCAGAAAAACTGGTCAATCAGATAGCCGTGGGCGCCATGCAGTTCGATCGCGTCGAACCCCAGGCGCTGGGCGTCGGCAGCCCCCTGGGCGAACGCTGCGACGATGTCATCG
>JBFJKD010000099.1:0-7465 GCA_041635095.1 Porticoccaceae bacterium | reverse complement strand
TACTGGCGCGCACCAACGACACATGGTTAACCACCAAAGTGAAAAGTAAATTACTGGCCCGCGGCGATATTGAGGGCCGACGCATCAAGGTCGTCACGGAAGCCGGCGTTATCTATTTAATGGGCATTGTCACCCGCCTGGAAGCCGAACACGCCGCCAGCATTGCCAGCAACACCCGCGGTGCAATTCGGGTAGTAAAAGTATTTGAGTATCTGGATTAAAGTCACTGCTGACGCGTCCGTAGTTATGCACGAGTTACCCACCAGCGGTTACACAAAAGTTAATACCTGAATTTACGAGAACTTACACATGACAAACTCTCAAGGTTCATCAACCACCAACTACGACGTTGTTATCGTCGGCGCCGGATTCGCCGGTCTGACCGCCGTGCACCGCATGCGTGAACTGGGCTTCAGAGCACGCCTCTATGAGGCCGGCAGTGACGTGGGCGGCACCTGGTACTGGAATCGTTATCCAGGACTTAAAGTGGATATTGAAAGTGTCGAATACTCACTGTCGTTTTCCTATGTCATCGAACAGGAATGGACCTGGTCGGAGCGCTATCCCGCGCCCGACGAACTCTGTCGTTACGCAAATTTTGTCGCCGACCGCCTCGACCTGCGCCGGGATATTCAGCTCGATGCGCGCATCGATGTTGCCGAATTTGATGAAAGCGCGGACAACTGGGTACTGCACGCCAGCAACGGCGAAACCGTGCGTGCGCGCTTCGTGATTATGGCGACCGGTATGCTCAACCAGCCGATCAAACCCAAGTTTAAGGGCATCGATACCTTCAAAGGCCCCCAGTACCATAGCGCCCGTTGGCCCCGAGAGGGTGTCGATCTGAGCGGTCAACGGGTCGGCGTCATCGGCACCGGTTCCTCCGGCGTGCAGATTATTTCCACCATCGCCAGCGAAGTGGGCCATCTACACGTGTTTCAACGCACGCCGGGGTATTGCCTGCCCCTGCGCAATCACCCCATGCCGGAAGAATACTCTACACGGGTGAAGGCCAATTACGCCCAATGGCGGGCCGCCGAACGCTACAATTCCTTTGGCGGCTGGGTTGCGCTTAACTATGAGATCGGCCAGCCGGTGACGGGGTCAGCGCTGGACGCCACCCCCGCAGAGCGCCAGGCGTTGTTCGACGAGCGCTGGAAAAGCGGCGGGCTCAGCTTTTACAACGTCTATCCCGACGTGTACACCAATCTGGAAGCCAATGAGGTTCTGTCCGAATATTTGCGCGCTAAAATTCGCGAGCGCATCCAGGACCCCAAACTTGCGGACATTCTCACCCCCAAATACCCGGCGCTCACCAAGCGCCTGATTGCCGACACCAACTACTACGAAGTGTACGCACAGGATAACGTCACTCTGGTGGATATCAGCCAGCACGGCATCGACGAAATCACCCCCAAAGGGGTGCGCGTGGGGGACACCGAATACGAGTTCGACGCCCTGGTGTTTGCCACCGGCTTCGACGCCATGACCGGCTCCCTGAAAGCCATGGATGTACGCGGACGCCACGGACTGACTTTCGCCGAGCACTGGGAAGACGGCGCACGCACCCACATGGGCCTGATGAGCGCAGGTTTTCCGAATCTGTTTATTATCAATGCCGCGGGCAGCCCGGCGCCGTTGTTTCAACCCATCATTCTGGGCCAGGAACAAATCGAGTGGGTGGGTCGCCTGATGCGTAAACTGGACGAACGCAAGCTCACCCGCATCGAACCAACTGCCGAGGCGGAAGACCATTGGGGGGGACTCTGCGAGGAAGCCGTGTCTGCAACCCTCTTCCCGCTTACCGAGAGCTGGTACATCGGCAAAAATGTGCCGGGTAAATCCCGTACCGGCCTCGCCTATTTCGGTGGCATAGCGAACTATCGCCACTTCCTGACAGAAGCGGAAGTGAGTGGCTACGACAAAGATTTTGTATTAAGCGCGGCGGCTAGCGGGTAAAAAACCCGAAAGATTAAATGCGTTCGAGCACAACAACCGGAATTTCCCGTGTGTCCGCGCTTTGCTGATACCCATCGAAAATAGGCGCTAACGCTTGCTGCTGCGCCCACAGGGCCGCCCGTTCTGCGCCAACTGCCGTGCGCGCTCGGGCACGAAATTTATCCGCCTTCACCTGCACACCTACCTCCGGTTGCGCCAGCAGATTCAAATACCACGCCGGGTGATGTTGCGCGCCGCCTTTAGAGGCGATTACCACGAAGCCGCCATTGCCTGTCTCGCTGTATATCAACGGCATCATGCGCGGCTCACTACTCTTGCGTCCGATGGTGGTCAACAACAGGGTCGGCACCAGGCCAGGGCCTCCGACCGCAGTTGAGTCGAACATATGGCCATCGGCGCCGTTGCTGGCGAGATATTTTTCACGATGTTCGGCTATCCAACCCGAGTTACTCGCTTCCACTATGGGGTCCTGCATGGCGTGCCCCCCGTCATTCGCAGTAAATTAATCAGTAGCAAGCTACCACGGCATCCAGCGTTTAATAGGACCACTGTAAACCCACGCCGCCATGGAAAAAATCCATCAACGAGTCGTCCCCTGGCAAGTTCGAGTTCTGTTCCAGCGCCCAACTGTAGGTGGCATGCGTCGTAATCAGCAGGGATGAGTTAAGCGCATACTCAGCACCCAACCGCACGGCAATATGATTGGCGCCGTCGTGCCCGTCGGCAACATAGCCCTGGTTGACCCCATACATTCCAGAACCCGAAACAGTAAGCTTCTCCGACAAATCGAATGCGCGATTCAGCGCGAATTGCCAGAATGATCCATCCGCGTCGAACGAATAATAGCTGTCCACCGCAACCACCAGGTCGAGGGGCAAGCCCGACCAGCTGCCACCGACGCCAAATTCGTTATCGTGTACGTGCTCGGACATAAATTGCAGGTGGGTGTAGGCCGCATAAAATTCAAAATCGCCCACGGTTTCCGTCCACCCCAGGGTTAAGCGCAGCTCGTTGTAGCGTTGGTCCGGCGACTCCCCGTACCAGACCCCACCGGAAAAATGATCGCGACCCATTTCAATACTCGTTGCCCACAAACCATCCCCGTTGAGGCTGTCCCGACCTTCCAGAAAGTAGCGGCTCTCCCACCCGCTATGAATGTGTACGTCCACCGACTCATGTGCTTCCGCCGGCGGATGTGTGTGCGCGACATCCAACGGCACCTGTGCCTCCGGTTCGCGTGCGCTTGCGGATACGGCTATCCACAACATTACGTAAACGAATCTATGCATAAAATGATACTGTTTCACAGGTGTCTTTTCTCAGGTGTCTATAGGAATTCGGGCACACTTTAAATCAATGCATCCGTCTGGCGAAGCACATTATAGCGGTAGCTTTACCGGGACTCGTCAAACGGGTTATCGGCCACCATAGCCGGGGTCTTTAAATAGATATGCGCGACGAAGAAATCAAGGAGCCAGGCCCCTTGATTCTTTCGGGGTAACTTCGCGTTTGTTGTAACTATTGGTTAAGCGGCCGACCATGCTCAACATCCCAGCCTGGGAATACCAGCGCAGCAGGAAGACGCCGCAACGCTCTGGCCAGCACCTGTGCCTCGTCAACGCCAAGTCGGACACGATTGTTTTCGATGGCAGAAATTGTAGATTGCGAAATACCCGTCGCAGCAACCAGATCGTTCTGGCTCATTTCCTGTAGCTCACGCAATATACGAACCGAATCACCTGCGGATACATCGATTCTTTTAACAGCTTGACGATAGTCGCCCATTCATTACCTGCGGTAGTCGTGGGCCGTGACACGCTCAACCTCACATCCGCATCCTTTCCAAAAATCAGGGAATATCAGGGTATCAGACGCCTTGATTTGGGTAGTACTGGTGCATTACGCGAGGCGTTACCCGAGAAAGTAAAACCCTTCATCTTCCAGGACAACGCCAGCTGCCAGCAACTCTTCGAGATGCCGCGTGATGGTATAGGTTTCACAGCTTTCCGCCCACAGTCCGTCGTACCAGGTGGGGTAAACAAAGCGATGCGCTACCAGATCGCGCAGTGTCCTGGGCTGTTCGCCGATCACCGTTAGAATGGCCGCTTCGCGTTGGTCGATTTTGGCAGCAAAGGCCTGTAACAGGTCGAGAAAAGTCTCCCGTTCGGTGATCACGCCTTTGTGGTGGGAGGTCACCCAG
The DNA here is from genome assembly GCA_041635095.1 of Porticoccaceae bacterium. Taxonomy (GTDB): domain Bacteria; phylum Pseudomonadota; class Gammaproteobacteria; order Pseudomonadales; family Porticoccaceae; genus JBFJKD01. The sequence continues at coordinate 3,306 of JBFJKD010000099.1, read as the reverse complement.
GCTTTGGCTTCGATCTGTTTCAGGCGATCGATGGACCGCCGGAAGTCCTGTAAATTGGAGCAGCCGTCGCCGTAGTAGGGGCCAAAACTGGACAGCTCAATATCGCCGATAAATAACACGCCCTCAGGCTCGACAAGCAGGGCGCAGTGCCCGCCAGTGTGGCCCGGTGTGTGCAGAGCGGTGATGGTGCTCTTGCCTACCTCCCAGCGTTGGTTCGAGCGATAGCTCTGGGCGTCGGGCCGCGGCTGAAAAAAGAATTCCTCAGTCACAAAAGGCACCATTTTGGCACTGGGTTCCGGTGGCATGCCGTAATGATTTAGCAAGCCCTCCATACTGCGGATCGCGTCTACGTCCGCTTCGTGGGCGAGGACCGTAGCTTCGGGCAGCAAATGAATCCCGGCAGTGTGGTCTTCATGCACATGGCCCAGGATAACCATGTCGGTGCCATCCAGTTCCGCCTTGAGGTTATTGGCCACCAGCGGGGTGTCAAAGATGACCTTGGTGTCGCTGCCTCGTATCACCACCTGATTGCCGTCCGGGTATTTGCCATTTTTCGCGCCCGGATAAACGGTGACCTGGCCGAATGTCAGTGATGGCGTGTTCATAGCTTTCGATCTCCAAGCCAAATAGGATATTCGAAGAATAATGACAATGGATGATATCAGGCTTGGTCGATTTATATGGCTGCTATACAAAGCGAGGTCGCCTGAAAATTTACAGTCAGTATAACCCCTTGATTTATTTCCGCCGCCTGGACACAGAGAAGCCTCTTTTTATTGACGTCATCCGCCTATTGGAAGCACTTTTCCATCAGCATGGCAGGCCAGCTTGTCTGCGGTCGGACAATGGCCCCGAACGGGTTTCTTCTGCCGTACAGTTTCTTCTGCCGTACAACAGTGGCTAAGGGAGGAAAATATCGACACCCATTACATTGAACCAGGCAGCGCCTGGCAGAACGCTTACAACGACAGTTTCAACTCAATGTTCAGAACGACCTGTCTGGATCGAATACTATTTTTGTCATTGACTGAAGCTCGCGCACTGCTCAATCAATGGCTGGAGGAATACAACACAGCCAGACCGCATGGCTCACTTGGCGGTCTGAATCTTGAAGATTTTTTGCAACAATGGATCGCTGTAAACTCGATCCCACAACCGGAAACCCTGACAGGATGAGTAAACCAAAGAATTTGGGCTTGTCCGGGTTTTCTATTATATCCCTCGCTCCCACCGTAACGTATTGATTAACAACAAGCACATTGTTTATCTAATTGCGCGAAGTCACATCAGCTCAATCACTTTCTGCGCCTTAGCGACACCAGAAACAGCACCATACCGGAGAGTATGGTAATCACCCCAAGTAGCGCAAAACCTTTTAGCAGCCAGGAACTAAAATTTTCCCGGTCGTCATAATTCATAATATGCAGGCTCCACAGGAAGTCGTAGATGCGCCAGGTGGTGGTGCGCACCGCTTGCACCTGGCCGCTGTTGGCACCGATCCACAGATTCGCGTTTTCTGGACCCTCCAGCTCGATTTTCCAGGCCGGTAGTTCACCGCCCCGGTATTCGCTGCCGGATGCAATGCTGGTTACCCAGGTAGCGGAACGCGCTGCCAGTCGCGTGCGACTGGACGCTATCACACCGGCTTCCCTTTCAGTCAATGGCGCTAGTTGTTCCCCGGTTTCGGCGTTAAATACCCATTGTTGTTGTTCGGTTTCGATAAGGTATACCGGAATATTGAGGCGTTGGGTCACACGAATTTGATCGAGACTCACCATCGACAGTTCGTTGTTTTGTCGCACCAGTGAACTGGGTGACACCAACCGCACATGCCCCAGCCGAAAGGCGGCCGGCTGCTCCAGCAAGTGGGCACCGCGAATATCATTGATGGGCAGGAGCGCGAAAAACAGGCCGGAAACGGTCCAGATTAGCAGTTGCACTGCGGCAACAACCCCCAGCCAGCGATGCAATTTTCGCATCAGTAACTGACTCAACGTTCCGCGCCCCGATTGAACGCGCCAGGCGCTGTGGTCCACAAAAGGTGTGTTGGGTCCGTCGGCAATCCACGCCTGAAGACTGACGGCGTTTTGTTAATATTCACCTTTCTCTCCTGCAAATCCCACAATCAAATCCCACAATCAAATTCCACAACCATAGACACCATGACAAAAGACACCACGACAAACACCACCGCGATTACCACCCTGCCAGCCACCATGACTAACGTCACCGAGTATAATACCCGTCAATCAACCAGACTACGGAATAACCACGTGACCTCCCCTCTTTGGCAACCCTCCGGCGAGCATATCAACGCGACCAATATGATGCGCTATATCCGCTTTATAGAAAGTGAATACGGCGTGGCCTTCGAGAATTACCAGCAGTTGCACCGCTGGTCGGTGGAGCAGTGCGAGGACTTCTGGGCGAGCATCTGGGCATTTACCGGAATAGTGGCCAGCGAACCCTGGCAAGATGTTCTGACCGATGCCGACAAGTTTCCCGGCGCCCGCTGGTTTAGCGGCGCGCGATTGAATTTTGCGGAAAACCTGTTGCGCCGCCGGGATGAGAAAGTGGCATTGGTGTCGCGCCTGGAAAATGGCGAGCGGCGGGAAATCACTTATGCGGAACTGTATGCATCCGTGGTCACGCTGGCAGGGGCGCTACGAGCGGCGGGTGTGGCGCAAGGGGACCGGGTCGCGGCGTTTATGCCCAATGTTCCGGAAACGGTCATCGCGATGCTGGCCACTACCAGCATTGGCGCGATCTGGTCTTCCTGTTCACCCGACTTCGGTATTAACGGGGTGATGGATCGCTTCGGACAAATTCAACCGACGGTATTGTTTGCCTGTAATGGTTATTACTACAACGGAAAAACCATCGACTGCCTGCCGCGGGTAGCACAAATCAGCAACAACATTCCATCTATCAAGCAGGTGGTGGTGGTTGCCGTGGTGCAGCGCACCGATGCGGAGGTGCCGTCTATTGGTGGCATTCGCAATGCAGTGCGCTACAGCGACTTCCTGGCGAGCGTAACCTCGATCAGCTCTCAGCCGCTGCTGGCGTTTGCACAACTGCCGTTCGACCATCCGCTCTATATTATGTATTCCTCCGGCACTACCGGAGCGCCCAAGTGCATCGTGCACTCCGCCGGCGGCACGTTGATTCAACACCTCAAGGAACACAGCCTGCATGTGGACCTGCAACCGCAGGATGTGCTGTTCTACTTCACCACCTGCGGCTGGATGATGTGGAACTGGCTGGTGAGTGGGCTCGCCAGCGGCGCGACACTGGTGTTGTACGACG
>JBFJKD010000098.1:0-7497 GCA_041635095.1 Porticoccaceae bacterium | reverse complement strand
TTTGGTGGTTTGCAACCGGATGACGGAGAAGACAGCCTGTCGATGTTGCTGGTAACGGAGGAGCTTTCCCGCGGCTCACTGGGGGCCGCAGGCAGTTTGATTACGCGCCCGGAAATTCTCGCGCGCGCCCTGCTCAAAGGTGGTACCGACGCCCAGCAGGCGCACTGGTTGCCGTGCGTGGCGAGCGGCGAAACCCTGTGTGCCATTGCGCTGACCGAGCCCGATTACGGGTCGGACCTGGCGTCGGTAAAGCTCAAGGCCACCCGAACCACCGGCGGCTGGTTACTCAACGGCAGTAAAACCTGGTGCACATTTTCCGGCACCGCCACCGTCATTTTGACCCTGGCACGCACCGACGCGGACAGCGATGGCCATAGAGGGCTGAGCTTCTTCCTGGTGGAAAAGCCACGCACTACCGGGCATCGCTACGACGTGGTTCAGGAGGGTGGCGGCAAGTTGACCGGCAAAGCGATTGCTACTATCGGTTACCGGGGCATGCATTCCTTTGACGTTTTTTTTGAGGATTATTTTGTTCCCGAGGAAAATTTGCTGGGCGGCGATGGCGGTCTGGGCAAGGGTTTTTACTACGCGATGGCCGGTCTTACTGGGGGTCGTATGCAAACTTCAGCGCGCGCCTGTGGTGTGATGCAGGCAGCCTGCGAGCAGGCTGCGTCCTATGCGTTGGAACGCAAAGTCTTTGCCCGACCGATTGCGGATTATCAGCTGACGCTGGTCAAACTGAGCCGCATGATTGTTTCCCTGGAAGCTTCCCGACAGTTAAATTACGCGGTGGCGCGCCGTGTCGACGGCGGTGGCGGGCACATGGAGGCGAGCCTGGTGAAATTATTCGCCTGCCGCGCGGCGGAGTCGGTAACCCGGGAGGCCCTGCAAATTCACGGTGGCATGGGCTACGCCGAGGAGGTGCCGGTAAGCCGCTATTTTGTGGATGCGCGGGTATTGTCAATTTTTGAGGGTGCGGAGGAAACTCTGGCGTTGAAAGTTATTGCGCGGGAGCTGATCGCCAGGGCCGGATAACGTACGTTCTATGCTGCGGATATCACGGAAACGGAAAAGTGCTTTAACAATTTGTCGCAGTGACGTTGCATCCGTGAACAAGGTTAAATAACACACTGGAATAAAGGGGAGTAACTAGCATGAGTCAAAGTAAACATCTGGCCGGAAAAGCGGTTGTGGTCACTGGGTCTGGTCGCGGTATTGGCCGCACCATCGCACTGGAAATCGCCCGAGCGGGCGGCAAAGTCGTCGTCAACGATCTGGATCGTGAGGTGGCGGAGGAAGTGGTAGCAGAAATCGTCGCCCTCGGTAGTGAAGCCATTGCCAACACCGACAGTGTTTCCTCCTGGGAGGGGGCCAACAATATGGTCACCACCTGTGTCGACAACTTTGGCAGTGTCGATGCGGTGGTCAACAATGCAGGCAATCTACGCGATGTGATTTTTCACAAGATGACCCAGGACGACTTTAATCAGGTGGTGGATGTCCATTTGCGCGGCAGCTTCAATGTCAGTCGCGCCGCCGCCACCCATTTTCGCCAGCAGGAACGTGGTGCCTGTGTGCATATGACCTCAACATCCGGTTTGATTGGCAACTTTGGCCAGGCCAATTACTCGGCGGCGAAAGCCGGGATTGCAGCGCTGTCCAAATCCATTGCCCTGGACATGCAGCGTTACAACGTGCGCTCTAACTGCATTGCACCCTTTGCCTGGAGTCGCATGACCGCCTCTATTCCGGCCGACACGCCGGACCAGGTCGCGCGGGTGGAAAAAATCAAGCGCATGACGCCCGAAAAAGTGGCGATTGTTGCGGCGGCACTGTGCAGCGACAAGGCCGCGCATATTACCGGGCAGATTTTTGCAGTGCGTATGAACGAAATTTTCCTGATGAGTCAGTCGCGGCCAGTGCGTTCCACTCATAACGGCGACGGCTGGACCATCGACAGTATCTTTGAGGTGGCGATGCCCGCGCTGGAATCTCACTTTTATCCACTACATCGCTCCCAGGATATATTTAGCTGGGACCCGATTTAAATCAGGCCCAACCCGGGTAGCGTGGCCGGGGTGCAGACAAAAAAGTCCGCACCCGGCCAGTAATGTTATTACTGGCCAGCAATTTTTTACAGGAGGTAGTCGTGGCGATTGACTACGAAAAATTAAAAAATCGAAAATTCGAAGAAATCGTACATACCTATTCCCACAAGGATACGATCTTGTATGCCCTGGGGGTGGGGTTAAGCGGCGATCCCACGGATGAGCAGGCGCTGCGGTTTACCTATGAGGAACACCTTAACGCCCTGCCGACTATGGCGGCGGTGCTGGCCTACCCGGGTTTTTGGCTGAAAGAGCCCGATACCGGCGTCGACTGGACCCAGGTATTGCACGCCGATCAGGAAATCGTCTTTCACCGCCCCTTGCCAGCCCAGGGCACGGTCAAGGCGCGTACCGGGATCGATGAAATAATCGACAAAGGGCCGGGCAAGGGTACATTTATTTATTCGTCGCGCACGGTGGTGGACGTTGCCAGCGGGGAACCGCTGTGTACGTTGACGCAAAATACCATGGCTCGCGGTCATGGTGGTTTTGGTGGTTCCAGTGCGGCGCCCGCCACGCCCCAGGCCATTCCCGACACGCCTGCGGAAATGACCTGCGATCTTCCCACGCTGCCACAGGCAGCTTTGATCTATCGACTGTCGGGGGATTTTAATCCGCTGCATGCCTCCCCGTCAGTGGCCAGGCAAGCCGGTTTTGAACGCCCCATTTTACATGGTCTGTGTACGTTCGGTGTCGCCGGTCACGCGCTGTTAAAAACCTGTTGCGACTACGATGTAACGCGTTTCAAGCGCATCAAATGTCGTTTTTCCGCGCCGGTATATCCGGGCGAAACGATTCGTACCGAAATGTGGCGGATAGATGGCGGCGTTGCGTTCCGCTGTCGCGTCGTGGAACGGGACCTGGTAGTGATTGATAACGGGTATTTGGAAGTTAGTTAAATTCGTCGGCGAGGCAGAACGGATTATGCAGGATATTTTGCGGGGCATGCGCATCGTGGAAGGCGCGGCGTTTGTAGCCGCACCTTCTGGCGCAATGACGTTGGCGCAGATGGGTGCGGATGTGATTCGTTTCGACATGATCGGCGGTGGCCTGGACTATCGGCGTTGGCCGGTGGATCGCAATAACCAGAGCCTGTTCTGGGCCGGATTGAACAAGGGCAAGCGCTCGATTGCGGTGGATTTTCGTACGCCCGAGGGACAGGAAATATTGACCCGACTGATCTGTGCCCCGGGGGAAAACGCGGGGTTGTTTGTGACCAATTTTCCCGCTCGCGGGTGGCTGGCCGACAGCAATCTGCGCAAACATCGCGAGGATCTAATTTATCTGAATCTGACCGGCGATCGTCACGGTGGGTCGGCGGTAGACTACACCGTGAACTGTGAGGTGGGTTTCCCGGCGATGACCGGATCCACCCTGGAGCCTGTGAATCACGTGCTGGCGGCCTGGGATCTGATCGCCGGACAAACACTGGCCCTCGGTCTGTTGGCAGCGGAGCGGCATCGCCGCATTACTGGCGAGGGACAGATGGTCAGTCTGGCGCTGGCGGATGTCGCGCTGGCGACCATGGGGCACCTCGGTTTTATTGCCGAAGCGCAGCTCAATGGCACTGACCGCGAGGCCTGTGGCAACTACCTGTACGGCGCCTACGGCAAGGATTTTGTGACCGCTGATCAGCGCCGAATTATGCTGGTGGGACTCACCGGCAATCAGTGGCGGGGCATCAGGAAGGCCACCGGCCTCGGTGTGGACATCGACCAACTGGGGGAAAGGCTGCATCTGAATCTGGAGCGCGAAGGCGACCGTTTTCTTGGACGCGAAGCACTGACGGAACTCTTTGCACCCTGGTTTGCCGCTCGCACTTTCGACGCCGTAGCGGCGGCTCTGGACGCGGCGGGCGTGTGCTGGGGTAAGTATCAGACAATTAAAGAACTGGTGGATCAGGATCCCGAGTGCTCCACGGCGAACCCCCTTTTCGAGGAGGTTGAGCATCCGGGCATCGGCCGCTATCTGACGCCGGGTAACCCCCTGTACTTTACTGGTAGCCGTCGTCAGGCGGTGCGTGCGGCACCCCTGGTGGGACAGCACACCGATGAAATTTTGGCTGAGGAGCTGGGCATGAGCAGCGCCGAGATTGGTCGTTTACACGACGCCAATATTGTCGCGGGCGCCGAGTAGGCGTCAATGCTGGAGGCCTTGTCCTGGCGTGGACGGCCGGGGATCTTGTTGATAAGGTTACGCGGTTGCCGCGTTTCAGGCTCCGCTCCCGATGACCGAGGTCGTGTTGTTGATCTAGTCCCGGTAAGTGCCCACAGAGCAAATTATTTAGCAGTTTTCCATGTAACCCGGAGTAGTTAGCGTCATGCAAACACCGCACGTGGGACGCACATTTCTAGAGTCCGAGCGAATTATTCGCAAGCAGGTCGAGCGCGCCTGGCATCAGTTTGTAGATCACGGTAGCTGCGCGACTGCGTCCGTCAGAGACGTGGTACTTAATTCGTGGCACCGATGTCGAGATGAGGGAATTGAAGCGACGCGCACCTGTTCGCCGCTAATTGCCAAGGGCAAACAGCTGGAGCAGCTTAAGCAGGAAAATGAAGAGCTGCTCCTGGCCTCCCAGCACACCTGGAAAATGTTGTCGGATATTCTGGTGGACACCGAGAGCCTGCTGTTGGTCGCCGCGCCCAGTGGCGTGTTGCTGGACGTATGTGGCAATCCCCAGGTTATCGAGGGCGGGGCCGATCAATATGTTGCTCCGGGGTACGACTGGAGTGAACAAAAAGCGGGTACCAACGCGGTTGGTACCGTCATCGCGCTGCGTGAACCTGTGGAAATCCACAGCGCGGAGCACTTCTGCCAGTCCGCAAAAATATGGACCTGCTCGGCAGCCCCGGTCATTGATCATGTCAGCGGGGACTTATTCGGTGTGATTGATATCACTACCCGCGCACATGCCTTCAGCCGTCAAAGTATTGCGCTGGCCATGACGGCTGCCCGACAGATTGAGCAAACGTTGCAGTCACGGGAGTTGGTGCGCAATGTGCAATTACTGGACTGGTTTGCCAACAAGGCCGAGCGTTGGTATCGGGATAGCGTGGTATTACTCGACCGCCGTGGCCGCATTATCACGTGCAACGAACACGCACGCAGGCTGTTTAACAACGTGCAGCAGGGGCATCTGGCGCGCAGTGGCAACGCCTTGTTGTCGCTGACGGTGATCAACGACATCGAAAACTGTGCGCAGTTTTTACCTCCTGGAATAGATCTGGTGGCGGTGGATTCATTCCATGGCGCACGCACCTGGCAAGGTGGGTTACTGGTGCTTGAAAACCGCAATTGCCGTGATATGCCTGTGGCCCAGAGTCGTTTCGTCGAAAAAAATCGTCGTGATGCGTCGCTGTCGGTGGATCCTTTTGCCAATATTGTTGGTGATTGCGCGCTAATGGAGCGTCTCAAGGAGACAGCTAGACGCTGTGCCGCAACGGACGACCCGCTTCTAATCAGGGGCGAATCAGGCACCGGTAAGGAATTATTAGCGAGGGCATTACATGCCGCGTCACCGCGACGAGATGGGCCATTCGTGACTGTCAATTGTGCAGAACTGGAAAATTACTCGGCCGGAGAAGTAATTTTCGGTTGCGAACATAAAGGATTAGCCCGTCGCGATACCGATAAGTGCGCGGGAAAAATAGCGCTTGCCAGCGGTGGCACATTATTTCTGCGCGCGGTGGACATGCTGCCTGCTGCGATTCAAGTGCAGTTGTTACGATTTTTGCAACAAGAGTTGTCAGGCGCGAATGAACCTCATGCCATGCTGGCTGGTGTCAGAATAATGGTCTCTATGATTGCTGGTGCTGAGGTTGCGGGTACTGATGCCCAGGCTATGGATCGCAACCTTTACCTCGGGTTGCAGGGCGTGACCCTGCACGTGCCAGCGTTACGGGATAGAGCGGAGGATTTGCCAGCGTTGGTAGACTATTTGCTGGAGCAAACGGCCCGTAGGTCGGGGTCCCCACGCAAATTTGCAGATGCGGAATTACTGCAATGGATGCAGCGCTATCCCTGGCCTGGTAATGTCGGTGAACTGTACGGGATGCTGGAATCCATGTGTGTTTTTAGCGAACAGGGTCAGCTGTCCGTCCGGGATTTGCCCGATGAGTTGTGCCACCAACAGGTGTCAGCGAACGTCGCAGGGCACATGGGCAAAGCGACCCATGACACCCATGGCATTTTGAACGAAGTGGAGAAAAAGGCCATCGCGCTGGAGATGGAAAAACATGCGGGCAATCGTACGCGTGCGGCGCGATCTTTGGGTATTTCCAGGAGCACGTTGTACCGCAAGCTGCGTGCTTACGGGATAGATTCTGCGTGACGGAAAATTACACAGCCCGCTGCGATGGGTGTTCGTGCTTTTGGCCTCCGCCCCGTCTGTTAAAAGTCCCGTTTAAGGACAAGCGGAGCTCGAAAAATCGATAAATGGGGGGCAAAGTTGCGACTTTCTGGCATAATCAGCGGTTCGCAAGTGTGTGGAGAAGGGCTGGCAGCTGAGGAAAATAGTGCCGTCGACAGCCCGGAGATTTGCAATGGGGTGTATTTGACCCAGGTTTCATGGCGGTTCCCGACTGGGGAATAAACCAACCGAGAAAAATAAATGCAGGAGGTTAGTAAGATGGCCAGTGCAGCGGCGCAACAGATCGTAGAACTCTATTCCGAGTGGAAACAAAAATTAGCGATGAACGATGGTATGTCGCTGGAAGAATTGCGGGAATTATTTGATGGTTGGGGCAACATCACCGCTGAACCCGCCGATGTGGAGTTTAAGGATGCCACCATGTATGGCGTCGATTGCAAGTGGGCGATTCCCAAAGGTGCCGACGAAAGCCGAGTACTGATTTGTTGCCATGGTGGTGGTTTTGTCGTGGGATCCTCCACCAGCCATCGCAAAATGTTTGGCCATATCGCGAAGGCCGTGGGTTGCGCTGCATTGGTACTCGATTATACCCGCGCGCCGGAAAATCCCCATCCCGGTATTGTCGAAGAGGCGGTAGCGGTGTACGCCGGTTTGCTTGAAGGGGGTTACAAACCCGAACATATGGCTACTATCGGCGATTCTGCGGGGGGTAATCTGTGCACGTCGGTGCTGCTGTTTGGTGAGCGACTCGGCTATCCGATGCCGGCTGCCTGCGTGCCGCTGTCTCCCTGGTACGATATGGAAGGCACCGGCGAAACCCTGCGTACCAATGCGGACAAGGACGCGTTGGTCAATAAGGACATATTGATGGGTATGGCGGAGATGTTTCTCGGGGGCAAGAATCCCAGGGGATCGATTGCCAACCCGCTGTACGCGGACCTCGAAAACCTGCCGCCGATGCTGATTCAGGTCGGTGAATACGAAGGCTTGCTGGACGACAGCCGACGCTTTTACGAGCGA
>JBFJKD010000097.1:0-7540 GCA_041635095.1 Porticoccaceae bacterium | reverse complement strand
CCAGTGAATCAGGCGCGCGATCACGGCTGATCTCCTGCGGGTGCCATCTTTTTCATCTCTGGAAGCGCCTGAGTTTCCTCCCCAGTGTTGCCAACCATGTTGGCCAGGGCGCCAGCCAGATTAGCTTCCGAATCAATTAGAAATTGTCCCGAAACCACTACGTTTTGGCCTTCTTCCAAACCTGAGAGAATTGCGCTTTGTTCTCCGTAGTCCCGACCCACGCTGACCGCCACCGGGCGGAAATAACCATTTTCTGCCAGTATCACCCGGTCGCTCCCGATGCCGCGTATAACCGCCTGGGTGGGAACCAGGAGTTGCGCGGACTGTGTGGTAGCGGCGATACGTAACTGCGCGTACTGGCCGGGCCGCAGTTGTCCCTGGGGATTGGGCAGGAGCGCGCGTACCGTTACGGTGCGGCTCGCACGATCCAGACTCGGCAGTATATCCACCACTTTGCCGTGTATTTGAGTGCCTGGAAAACTGGCAATACGCGCTACAACGGGCGCGCCGATGGCGATATCGCCAAGCTCCGATTGCGCCACTGCCGCGTCCAACCAGACGCTCTCCAGGCCGTTAATGCGCGCAAGGGTTGCGCCGTTCATTACCGACATGCCTGGACGCACCTCCAGAGTTTCCAGCACTCCCTTGAAGGGTGCGGTCACGGTAAACACGGGACGCACGACGCCGGTCTTTTCGACACTATTTATTATCCCCTCCGGCATGCCCAGTAGTTGCAAACGCTCCCTGGCGGCGCTTGCCAAAGCGCTGTCGTCCGTGGCCAGAATGGTCAGAAATTCTTTCTGCGCACCGGTCCAGGTGGGCACCAGAATATCCACCAACGGTGTACCTGGCGCAACGACATCTCCGGGTGCCAGGTGGTAAACCTGCTCGACAAAGCCATTGGTGCGCGCCTGTACAATGGCTGAGTCCCGTTCGTTATAGGCGATTTTAGCCACTGCCGAAACGGACAACTCAGGCTGGCCGTAACTGACGGGCGCCACGACTATGCCGAGGTTTTGCAGGGTACGCGGATCGATGCGAATCCCCGGTGAGGGGTCTGTGTCGGCCGGTTCCGCATAGCGCGGTAACAGCGCCATATCCATAAAAGGCGACTTTCCGGGCTGGTCGAAATGCTGTTGAGGCACCATGGGGTCGTACCAGTAGAGCACCTCTCGACTACCCTCGCTGGCATCACCGCTGTGTTCGGCGCTTGTGGGGGATAGCGCTACGCTGTGGATGCCGAGCCAATAACCGGTAATACCTGCCAGCGCGAGAACAATGAGCGATAACGTTATCCATACCCACGTCCATACCCGCGTCTTTTTTACTGAGTTAGTGTTCATCGCTGTGGTGCTCCGTAGGCGTAAATCAGGTTGGCAGCGAGAATTGCCCGTTGATGCTGCAGGTCATTTTCCCGGAGGCGCACAGTGATCAGGTTGCGGCGGGCGCTGAGGGTATCGTTGAGCTGCTGCTGACCTGTTCGATAGCCAGTGGTGGCGAGGGCCAGGGTTTGTTGCGCCAGGGGTAACCAGCTCTGGGTAATACGCTCCAGTTGCCGGACCAGGGCCTGATGGGTTGCCAGATCGGCAGCCAGAGCCGCGTCGTGATTGCGCAGCATCGCCTCACGTTCGCTATGCAGTGCCTCAAGGCGTTGTCGTGCCGCGGCGATGCGCGGATTTTGTCGAGTGCCGGGGAATAACGGCAGAGCAAAGCGAACTTCCATGGAAACCATATCATCGTAGGGTGCGGCGCGGTGCTGGTAGTCAACGCCGAGGCTCCAGTCCGAATGTTTCTCCGCTTCGGCTTTTAGTACCCGGGCTTTTGCCAGCTCCGTCAACGGCTCGTACAGCGTGAGTTCTGGGTGGTGGTGAAGATGCGCGCGTAACCGCGACGGTTCGATAGGGAGGGCAGGCGCGGTGCTGGCCAGCGGCAGAAACGCCTGGTCGCCGATTAAACTTTGCAGGCGCGCCTGTGCGGCTCTGATGTTACGCTGAGTGTCGTCGCGCCAGTCGGCGAGGGCAGCGGCTTGCTCGGCGGCATTGAGCGTCTCAATCGTGCTGCCGGTGCCAGCGGCGAGCTGTGCCTGACTGACGTTAGTCAGCAGCGTCAGCTCCCGTTCCAGCTCATCGAATAATGGCAGTCGACGCGCCAGATAATAGTGATCAAGCCAGGCCGCTGCCGCATCGCGCAGTACATTCGCCCGTTTCAGAGTCAATTGCCCTTCGGCCTCGCTTACCTGCGCCCGGGCCAACGCTACCCGCGCCTGGCGTTTAGCTCGGCTGGGCACCCCTTGCATGATGCCGATGCGTTGCATGGTCATCAGATCCTGATCGAGGCGGCCACGCTCGGAACCAGTTGCCGGAACATTGCTGGCACCCAGCACCAGTTGTGGATCCGGCAGGGCGGCGGCAGGCTGCCGGGCAAAGTTCGCGGCGTTCACCACGGCCGTGCGTGCGCGGAGAACAGGGGCGTTTTGCTCCGCCAGCTGTAACGCCGCTGCGAAACTTAACACCGGTTTTTCAGAGGGGCCAGCAGTCGCTGTTGCGGCCTGGGATGACAGGGCAAGCGATGTTGACAATAGCCATAGCATGGCTAACGCGAATGTACGGTTCATGGAAAACTCCGTTTACGTACGGTGCAGGACTTACCCGCCGGAACAACCGGGGGGCGATTAGTTCGCAGTACTCAGGCGGAGCGGGGAGGGCGCCACACCGCGCTGAGCGGGCGACGTGGCACAATGGGATGGTGGAAGTTATCGAGGCCATCAGCGGTGAACGGACCAGATTGCAGTACGATCTGTACGGTGGGTTCAGACCACACGCGACTCTGGCATTTCAGACCGTCTTTACATAAGTGACTGTCGTCACCGCCCTGATGTGCCTCAGGAGGTTGATCGCAGGGTGTCGCCACGGCCGCTGAGTGAGAAGCTATGTGCATGTTGCCGTCGCCGTCCGGACAGCGCTCGGGCAGTACCACCGCCGCCAGTCCGTATACGGGCAGGGCAACAAACAATGCGATTAACACCAGCTTGCGTAGCATGGGTATTCACTGGGGCGATAAAAGTTGTCTTATTCTAGACCCGGTGCAGGAATTTGCAACGTGCGCACGCCGCACTGCCCGACACAGAAGCAAAGTGGCAACGGTGATAATATTCGCGGTGACGCCAGTGGATGCTGATCCAGCCGGTGTGCGTTTTGGCGCGGTTACTTTTTTGAGGTGGTCATGGCAGCAGGTGTTCTTCCCGCAATTATTGGTGGCTCCGGCCTGGAGTCTATCCCGGCCCTGGAAATTGCCGAGCGCCTTGACGTCGCCACGCCCTGGGGCCAACCTTCGACTGCGGTTCTGAAGGGTCGGATCCACGGCGCGGATATTTTATTTCTGTCGCGCCACGGGGCTGGCCACGTGATTCCTCCACACCGTATTAATTACCGCGCCAACATCGCCGCGTTGCGGGAGCTGGGGGGTACTCACCTTATTGCGTTCAACGCCGTCGGCGGAATTAACCAACGCTATAAGCCGGGCGATCTGGTATTGCCCGATCAAATAATTGATTACACCTGGGGCCGGGATCACACCTTTGCCGATTCCGGCGAGGTACCGTTGTTACATGTGGATTTTACTGATCCCTACGATCGGTACCTGCGCGAATTGTTGATTAATACTGCACAGGATAGCGATTGTCAGTTGCACCCCAATGGGGTGTACGGTGCAACCCAGGGGCCACGTTTGGAAAGTGCGGCGGAAATAACTCGTCTGGCGCGGGATGGTTGCGATCTGGTCGGCATGACCGGTATGCCCGAGGCCGCTTTGGCCAGGGAAAAGCAACTGCCCTATGTGAGCCTCTGTCTGATCGTCAATCCCGCGGCCGGGTTAGGCGATGGGGAAATTAGTATGGCGGATATCGACGCAGTGATGAGCGCACATCTGCCGCGGGCGATTGCGCTGCTATCCAGTGCCTGCGTGCAGTTAACGCGGCGAGGTAACTGATGGACGGTCTGTTTGGCGAATGGGCCATCAGCGACGGGATGGGGCTGGGTGGACTCGCGCTATCGGCTTTTTTATCGTCGACATTACTGCCGGGCAGCTCCGAAGTGGTGTTGTTACTGCTGCTGCGGGACGGCCAGATTGCGCCCGCCTCACTGTTGGTTGTAGCCAGCGTGGCCAATACGTTGGGGGGCTTGTCGACCTATTTGATTGGCTATGGCCTGGTGCTGGGATTGATCAAATCCGGGCGTATCAAGCGACCCCAGGCCCGTGCGCTGGTCTGGGCCGAACAATGGGGCTATGTGGTGCTATTATTTTCGTGGTTACCGGTGATCGGCGACGGTTTGTGTCTTGCGGCGGGTTGGCTACGAGTCCCCTGGTTGGCGGCGCTGCTTGCCATGTTTGTGGGCAAAGCCGCGCGCTATACGATGCTGGCGTATCTGGCGGGACTTTATTAACAACTTGTCAGGCGGCCTTGCAGGCGGATGCGTAAGATGGCGATAAAATCGTGTTGCACGCTAATCCGCTATATGCGCTTCAGGAGGAACACCCGGTGGGAAAAACGTCTGTAAGAGTTCATGTGCGCGGTATGTCTGCGGTAAAAATAACCTATGTTATTTTGGCCGTCGTCACTGTGCCGGTATTGGTCTATTTGTACCGAACCTATACCTATAGCGGAGAATATCTGGTGGCCGGTGCCTATGATTATCCGCAAGCCTCGGATTATCCGCAGGCCTCGGCCGCTTCCTGTGCAACCCTTCCTGGAGGGGTCGCCGATCACGAACCCATACAGAGCGATGCAGGAATTCGTTTCAATGTTACGACCCCAAGTAACTACCGTGCGGATTTTCAACATCCACTACTGATGGTATGGGCGCCCTCGGGTTTTAATCAATCCCTTTCCGAACGCTTCACAGGATTGACACAAGCGGCAACCACGCGGGGCTTTATTATCGTACACGTGGGTAGCGTGCCCCTGGGTTTCAAGGCATTGGGGGCGATGGCCAATGTCCCGGCGTTGGTGGAGCAACGTTGGTGCATAAACCACAACGCGGTATTTTACACGGGTCACTCCGATGGTGGCACGGTGTCCAACGCGCTTGCCGTGATGCCGGATTTAGCCACGCGACCTACGGCGATTGCCCCCAGTGCCATGGGTATGCGCAAGGTCGATATGGAAAAATATGCGTGCCCCACGCCGCTGCCGGTGATGTTGATGCACAACAAGGGTGACCATCATTTTCGCGATTACGGCGTGGGGGTTGCGCAATGGTGGGCCGCGTGCAATCAATGTTCGGCACAAACTCGCCCCAGCCAATTTAACGGCTGCGTGGAATATAGCGATTGTGCCCCGGGCGCGCGTACATTGTTTTGCCAGGCCGATGGCAATCATGCCCACTGGCCAGGACTCGAGCACGATCCCATTAAGTTTTTCCGCGATATGGTCGATAACCCCTAAACAGGCCCGCGCCGGTCTTGCCGTGGCATCGCGCCAGGTTGATAGGCCGGGCGCTTTCTTGCTTTTTATTGATATCGGTCAAATGTGAAAACCCCTGTTTGCCGTAATCTGCTTCCGTTGATGTTCGAAAGTGGAGAATGAATATGAGTGCAACAATTAGCGACAAACAAGTTTGGATGGGTATCGTAATGACTGTGACGGCGCTGGTGGTGGTGATGTTCGTTGCCATTATTGTGGCGAACGTGGTTGGATAGAGTCGCCGCCGCAGGAAAATACTCACCTTAGAATCCAGGTGGCAAAATACAGGTGAACGACAGGGCTGCGGTTGATAAACAATTTTTGCGTTGACGACACGCTTGTTTGAATGCTGATCCCAAAATTTATTAAATGGGAACTGAGCAATGCCACCGTAGTTCACTTCTAGTGATTTGCGTCACGACGGTTATTAATCGCCAGAGACCATCAGTCGGCTTCTCTAGAATTCTTCTATTGGCGCATTTTTTCTTAACGCGCCATACTTACTTCACCAGATAAAGGATCCTCTCCCGCTAAGCGGTTTATCATGCTTAGTGTTGTAGCCGACGCTACTGCGCGTCAGTGGCCCATCGGGTTCAGTCCAGCGGGTTCAGTCCAGCGGGTTCAGTCCATCGGGTTCAGTATAGTGCTGCGATAGTTAACCCTGCTCCCCCAGCGTGGATACGGCATTGGGTATAGCCGACCCGCTAATGTATGCGGTTAACAAATCAGGGGCAAATAATATTGCCTATACAGAATATTTGGCCCAACGTTGGGCGGCGGTAATTCCCGATGCATAATGTCACCCCGCACCGGCGGCAATTTTTACGCAGTGGAATGTAATGGAAATATGGGTGGACGCGGACGCCTGTCCGGTAGTGATCAAAGATATTTTATTCAAGGCTGCACAGCGCGTCGGGGTGATGCTGACTCTGGTCGCCAATGAGCCGTTGCGCACCCCCGGGTCCCGCTTTATTAAAACCCTGCTGGTGACGTCGGGTTTCGATGTGGCGGACGATGAAATCGTGCGCCGAGTCAACAGTGGCGATCTGGTCATTACCAGCGACATTCCCCTCGCCGCCGAAGTTATTGAAAAAGGTGCGTACGTGCTCAGCCCCCGGGGCGAGGTTTACTCGCGGGATAACATCAAGGCAAAACTCAATATGCGTGATTTTATGGATACGCTGCGCGGCAGTGGCATGCATGGCGGTGGCCCTGCGCCGCTCAGTCAGGGGGATCGCCAGGCATTTGCCAATCATCTGGATAGACTATTAACCCGCCGTGCTAACAAGTAGCAGGGCGCACCACGGTTTAATCTGACGACCGGTTCCAGTGGCAATGCCTGGCGTAATCGTCGCTACATAAAGGAGGTTGAGGTGGGCGTTAAGTGTAAGCGAAGTACGTTGGTGCTGGGGTCGTTGTTAATAACATTTGTTGCGCTGCGGCTGTATTTACACCAGTTTCCCGGCACCAATCTCGATCTTGCCGGTTACAATATTCATCACCTGTTTATTGGGTTGCTGCTGATTACCCTGGGCGGTATGCCACTTGCCTTGTGTGACGGCAGCAGTCGATGGCTGGATATCGCGGCGCTGCTGTTCGGTGTCGGTTTAAGCATGGCGCTGGATGAATGGGTCTATCTGATTGCCACCGACGGTAGTGATACGTCCTATTTGTTGCCGGTTTCCCTGTGGGGCGGGGTGCTGATGATTGGTGTGGCGACTGCCTATGTGCTGCTGATCAGGTGCCTGGTCGGAGAACATAAGCGGGATAAGCCCGCCGCCGACTGTGGGCAGGAGCGCAAGGTTCGCTAGATGGCTGCCGGTGAGATTTTTTCCGGAAGCTATTTGCGGCTGGTGCGGTTCCGTCCGATAATAGGACACAGTCCCTCTGCATCTGCATCTGGGCGGGCGGATGCGGCTGACAACTTAATTTACGGGAGAGTTAATCTATGATGCACCGGTTATCGTTATGTCTCGTCCTGATGTTTGGACTGAGCGCCTGCACCTGGGTAGAGGTCAGCCCCGCGGGCAAAGAAGTGATGCTGGTCAAGCCGAGCAATGTGACCAACTGCCGCTACGT
>JBFJKD010000096.1:0-7560 GCA_041635095.1 Porticoccaceae bacterium | reverse complement strand
GTCGCCGCTCCACGAGCAGCGATCCGTCGAGGTCCCGCACCCGTCCATATAAGGAGCGCGGCCTGAACTCGTCGAAGTCGGGCTGGTCGGCGCTCGCGTCGTTACCGATTTTGAGTAGCAAACTGGCATCTTCGCACAGGATATCAATAAACGCGTTTTTCGCGGCGGTGTGCCGCAGCACGTTGCTCAGCCCTTCGGCAATCATCTGAAAGGCTTCGGACGCCAGGCGCCCGGTGAGCCGAGGGCTAATATCACTCCTGACTTCGACGTGAATCCCGTAGAACCGTTGCATCCGACCGGCGTAATCCTTCACGGCGGCCACCAGGAAATCACCGGGCATCGATGTGTTGTCCTTGAGCGTTGCCGCGTAACCGCGTAGATCGCGTACCGTCATGTCCGCCATGTCAATCAACTCTGCGATACGCGGCGAGAGGGGGTTGCCGATTCCCGCATCGCGCCGCAACGCCTCAAGCGCCAGTTTCAGGCCGATATAGGGCTGTATCGTCGTATCGTGCAGATCCCGCGAAATCTTGAGGCGCTCGTGTTCCGATGCCTTGGCGATAAGCTCCTCTACCAGGGACATATTTTCGACGACGGTCGCCATGGCGCTCGAGACCTGGACGAGAAAATTCATATCGGAGCGAGTGAAGCCGCCGTGCTCCGAAATTACATAGAGTCTGCCCACCGCGCCATCGCGCTGCGTATAGGGTACGGTAATAAAGGCCCGTGCATCGAGCAAGTTGCTAAGCGCGGCAAGGTGGTCAAGGAAAGCGCCGGATTCCACCCGGCCGACAGGATCATGCGCGCCATGACCGTGCCATCGATTGCGCCATGACGCATAGGTATCGTGGCAGTAGGCGGCGAGCGTATCGGGCAGGCGCAACAACTCTGCCGCCACGCCTTCGGCAATGTCGCTTGGCCTCATCCCTTGGCTTGGGTTGTCGGCTGATGCGCGGTACATTGCGCAAGCCGACGACGTGATGGTCGACTTGATCACCAGAATACAGGAGCTCGCGCCGTAGAATTTGAGCAGTCGTTCCAGATTCGCGCCGATCACGTGATCGACCCCGAAGCGCGGATTCCTTTGATTGGTGGTTTCCTGTAACAGTTGCAGTCGGCGCCGAAGCCGGTGTTCATATCCGCCCCAGTAGGCGATCATGTAGCCGAAGATGAAAAGATATACGAGGCGGAGCAGGGTGCGGTTGAGTTCGAATCCGGTTCCTTGCGGCGAGAAATTCAGGCCCACCACGACAAATAGAATCAGGGACGCGAGCGTGACCGCCAGGCCCTCCCCGAACCCGCGGGAGAAAGACGCGGCCATGATAGCAAAAATAAAAAAATAGAAGAAAATGCTGCTGGTTCCCTCGGTCAAGGCCATCAGGTAGGCGAAGAAGAAAATATCTAACCAGTGTAGCGCCCGGCCCGACGCCGGCCACCGACCAACTCCCCCGACATGAATTACTGCGAGCGCGACACTGTAGGCGCAGTAGAGCGCGAGCGAAGAGTACGTTAACGCGACCCATCGTGCGGGCTCCGACGGATCAATCCAGATGATTGCCAGTGCCGAGAAGGCGAGTACGCATCGCACCAGTGTCAGGATGCGGGCGTTCACCGTTTCGACAGGGTCGGTAGATTCTGGGGCGTCGTGACCGGCGAATAGTCTGGCTGGCGAAGTCAATTTGCGCTCTTTTGTAATGGCCTGTCTGCCAATATACAGGATGTTAAGTCGCGCCGGGCAACATGGCATACCGGCCAATTTGGCGCAATCGGCTGCACTAGCTGTGGTGCGCAGCAGCCTGACAGCGCCGTTAAGTATCACTCGAGCGAATGTTTTTTTGAGCGGTTTGCTTGCGATTGATTGCGGCGGATGTGCGTGGCTTCCGGGTGGTGAAAAAATAGTGTTGACCTGTGCCTGGGACACAGGTTTAGACTCATGGCTCCTGACACTTGGGCGGCTTACCGCCTGCATTGCTTACCGAAGGCATCAGGATCTGATGGTACAAATGCCGCCGACCTTGATGTTAATCATGGCGGGTTGGCAAGCGTAGAGCGAAACTCGCCGTGGGGTTGAACCCTGTTGCGTACGCGGGAGAATAGCGTACACAGGAAAATAGCGTACACAGGAGATTGGCGGATGAAAGTGAAAGAGCTTGCCGACGACGTGGGTGTAACAGCTGATACCGTCCGCCACTACACGCGGGTCGGGATCCTGAATCCGGCGCGCGACCGGTTTAACGGCTACAAGCGGTACGGCGTACAGGAACGCGATCGGTTGCGATTTGCGGTGCGCGCTCGCGCTCTGGGGTTTACTCTGGATGACATCGTGGAGATTATTCGGCATGCGGATCGCGGTAACTCGCCATGTCCAACCGTCAGAAAATTGATCGAGGAACGGTTTGCAGAGATTGAATCCCGTTTTAAGGAGACCCAACGGTTGTACAAAAGAATGAAAAATGCCATGCAAGCCTGGCAAACACAGCCCGACCAGCAGCCGGATGGCAAAATCATTTGTGGATTGATCGAATCTGGAGAGAAAATGCCATGAATAACATACCGCAAGGCGCGGTTCAGGAACTGCAGATTGAGGGCGCCAGTTGCGCCAGCTGCGTCAGGAAGATTGAAGCTGCTCTCAGCGATGTGAGTGGCGTAACGAAAGCGGAAATGAACTTCCCGCAACGCACCGTCAGTGTCCACGGTCAGGCGTCGCCGGACGCGCTGGTCAAGGCGGTAGAAGGTGCTGGGTATAACGCGAAAATAAGTGACAGTGAATCCGAAGAAGACCTGCTGGAAGAAAAGGAGCAGGCCGACCTGATTTATTACCGACGTCTGCTGCGGGAGATGACCATTGCCCTGGTGCTGGGTATTCCGCTGATGATCTATAGTGTCGTGGGCGGTGAGATGACCGTTACCACCAGTATGGAGCGCCTTGCCTGGCTTGCCGTCGGCGTATTGACTCTCGGTGTAATGGTTTTTTCGGGAAAACATTTCTATGTGGGGGCCTGGAAATCCCTGGTTAATCACAGTGCCAATATGGATACCCTGATAGCGCTGGGGACAGGTACCGCCTGGTTGTATTCCATGATGGTCGTGTTTTTTCCACAAGTGTTTCCCGATATGGCGCGCCACGTCTATTTTGAGGCGACGGCGATGATTATTGGTCTCATTAATCTGGGGCTGGCCCTGGAAATCAGGGCCCGGGGTAAAACCTCGGAAGCCATCAAGCGCTTGATTGGTTTGCAGGTAAAAACAGCCCGGGTGATTCGTGATGGCGAAGAAATTGATATTGCCATTGAGCAGGTTTTGCTAAAAGATCAGGTGCGCGTGCGGCCCGGTGAGAAAATTCCAGTCGACGGTGTGGTGCTCGAAGGTCACACCGCAGTGGATGAGTCCATGCTCACCGGTGAGCCAATGCCGGTGGAGAAAGTCAGAGATGACGAAGTTGTGGCCGGCACTATCAACAAAAGCGGTTCAATTGTCTTCACCGCAACCCGTATTGGTAAAGACACGGCGCTGGCCCAAATCATCAATATGGTCAAACGGGCGCAGAATTCGAAACCACCTATTGGCCGTCTCGCCGACATCATTTCTGGTTATTTTGTGCCGGTGGTGATGATTATCGCTGTGGCAAGTGCACTAGTCTGGCTGAATTTCGGTCCCGATCCGACGGTCGCTTACGCGGTAGTATCGGCGACCACCGTACTTATTATTGCCTGTCCCTGTGCGCTGGGTCTGGCGACCCCCATGTCGGTGATGGTCGGGGTCGGCAAGGCCGCCGAAGCAGGCGTTTTGATACGCAATGGAGAAGCGCTACAGACGTCCTCAAAAATTACTGCAATGATTCTGGATAAAACGGGCACCATTACTGTCGGTTCGCCCAAAGTCACGAAAATTCAACTCGCCGCTGCCCGCGATGAAGAGGAAGTGTTGCGCATCGCCGCAAGTCTTGAGGCGGGTTCCGAGCACCCGTTGGCTCTGTCCATTGTCGAATCAGCCAAAGAACGCGACGTGCAATTGCAGCCCGTGGAAAATTTCAATGCGATTGCGGGTCACGGTGTGGAAGGCATGGTGGCGGGTAAGCGTGTAATCTTTGGCAACGAAAAACTGATGCGCGACCAGCAGATCGATATTGACGATTTTGTGGCATCCGCCCAGGCCATGGCGGAGCAAGCGCAGACGCCGATGTATCTCGCTGTGGACGGTAAGCTCGCCGCACTGATTGCGGTTGCCGACCCGATCAAAGAAGACTCGATCGCGGCGATAAAACGTTTGCAACACAATAATATTCGCGTGGTGATGTTAACTGGAGACAACCGAGCCACCGCAAAAGCAATTGCCGATAAAGTGGGCATCACAGAGTTTTTCGCCGAAGTGTTGCCGGAAGAAAAAGCAAAAAAAGTGGCAGAGCTGCAAATGCAGAATGAAATTGTGGGTATGACTGGTGACGGCATCAACGATGCCCCGGCGCTGGCGTTGGCCAATGTGGGCTTTGCCATTGGTACCGGGACAGATGTCGCTATCGAAAGCGCCGATATCACACTGATGCGTGGCTCGCTGCACGGACTGGCTGATGCTATCGCTGTGAGTAAAGCAACGCTGCGTAACATCAAGCAAAATTTGTTCGGCGCTTTTATTTATAACGTCGCGGGCGTTCCGTTTGCGGCGGGCGTACTGTTCCCGTTTTTTGGCCTGTTACTGAGCCCGGTGATTGCTGGCGCGGCGATGGCGTTTTCTTCGTTGACCGTGGTCACTAACGCTAACCGGTTGCGCTTTTTTAAAGCTGAACAACACTAGGAGGGCATGGTCATGATGCTGATTAATATGCTCGGACTGGTGTTGATCGTCATCATCGTCTGGTGGTTTTGGCTATACAAACCGCGCGAGGTTGGTGTCGCTGGAGATGGTGCAGGTATACGCATAACCGTAGAGAACGGTGTCTATACGCCGTCTCGGCTCAAGGTGGCGGCGGGTCAGCCGATCAATCTGATTTTCGAACGCAAAGATCCGTCCCCCTGCGCGGCTACCGTGGTTTTTTCGGATTTTGATGTCACTGAGGAATTGCCGCTCAACAAATCCAAAACCATTGAGCTACCCGCAATGCAGCCGGGGGAATACCCGTTTACCTGCCAGATGCAGATGTATCGCGGCACCTTGGTTGTTGCCTGAGATGATCATCTGGTAGTTAAACGAGTATGCGCAGCAAGCTAAATGTGACTCAGGTTAATTGTTTCCGTAACCATCAGTGAAGGAGAGCGAGCATGAACATTAACGCGAATAAATTTGCAGGGTCTTCGGCGATTACGTTTGCCCTGTTGTGGGTGCTGTGTTCGATAGTGGTGATCGCCTTGCCGTACCAGTCGATGGGTATTATGGGGTCCATGGTGCATAGCGATATGGGTGGTTTGCAATGGAACATGCACATTGGTGGTCTCGTCGTTGGGCTGGTCGCGTGGTCCCTGTCGGCAGGCGTCACAGCCTGGTTGATCGCCACCATTTACAACAAACTTTTGTGAGGGGGTGCCCGTGACCAGTCAGCGCCGTTATTTCTGGCTAACGCCGCAAGGGCTTGCCGCTGTCGGTTTGATCGCTGCCGTCAGCTATTTTTTGCTGATGGAGCATCGGCAGCATTTAATAGCGTGGCTACCTTTTATGATTCTGGCTCTGTGTCCATTAATGCACATATTTATGCATCGTGGTCACGGTTTTCATGGGCACAAAAAATCTGGTGATACAGATCAATTAGCGGAGGACGCTTACCACAAAGGTTTTGAGCACAGAGGTTTTGAGGATGGCAAAAGTAATGCCGATCGAGATCGCCAGGGATTACGCTAATGCACGGAGATTCCGGGTACGGTTTGTGGACGCTGGTGATACTTAATTCGGCTATCTTTATTTTCTTTGCCTTTAGTTTTGTTAAACCCAAAACCACCACGGATTGGCGTAGCCTGGGAGCGTTTTCGGCATTTGTGGTGGCGTTGATGACGGAAATGTATGGTTTTCCGTTATCCATCTATTTTTTATCGGGTTGGCTGGTCGAAAAATATCCGGAGGTTGATTTTCTTGCCCACAACAACGGGCACCTGTTGCACACTCTGGTGGGTTTTGAAGGCGATCCCCACTGGGATCCTCTGCACATCGCCAGCAATATTCTTATTGTTTTAGGATTTTTTCTGCTGTCGGCGGCATGGAGTGTTTTGTACCGAGCGCAACAGGCACAAACCCTCGCAATTACAGGCTGGTACGCGCGCTGCCGCCACCCGCAATATCTGGCATTTATCCTGATCATGTTTGGTTTTTTACTACAGTGGCCCACTATTCCCACGCTGGTGTTGTTTCCGGTTTTGGTGGCAGTCTATGTGCGTTTGGCAAAACGGGAAGAACAAATGGCCCTTGCCGAGTTTGGTGATGACTACCGGGCATACATGGCGCGCACGCCCCGGTGGATGCCAAAGTTTGGTGCCAACCCGCGGGCTCCGGCCTGAGTTGTATGCCGCTGAGTGAGTCGCCGCATTTGTCGCTTTGACAGAAGATATGCTCGCCGCGCTGCTCGCGTATAGCTGTGCGCCAGTTAAAATGGACTAATGTGTTGCTTCATCGTGTCGCAGTACCGGTTTCTGCGGTTGGGTGTGGTTTTTCCGGGAAGTAGAGTATGACCGAAGTGCAAACGCTCGTAGTTGTTGATATGGGCATAGATACACATCAGGAGCCGTTGGTGTATATGCGTGAGGACTGCACCATCTGTCGCGCCGAAGGTTTTAATGCCAGCTCCCGGGTGCAGGTAGGGATTGACGATAAACGTCTTATCGCAACGCTGAATATTGTCGATAGCACGCGGCTCGATGCCGGTCATATCGGTTTGTCACGCATCGCCATAAGTCGTCTCGGCGTTGCAAACGGAGATCGGGTTTACGTTAATCACGCGCCGGTGGTGATGTCGTTTAGTGGGGTGCGCAAAAAAGTCTATGGTCATGCGCTGAGTGACGCTGAGATAGCTGCGATTATCACAGATATTAGTGAGTACAAATACAGCGACGTTGAGATCGGTAGTTTTCTTAGTGTCTGCGCAGGTCGACGGCTTAATTTTCAGGAAATAGTCGCACTTACCCAGGCGATGGTGTCCAGCGGCAGGCGCTTAAGCTGGCCAAACGCAGACCGGGTGTTTGATAAACATTGCATCGGCGGTTTGCCCGGCAACCGTACCACGCCGTTAATCGTTGCCATCGCCAGCGCCGCAGGATTAACCATACCGAAAACCTCGTCCCGCGCTATTACCTCGCCCGCGGGCACCGCTGACACCATGGAAACGCTGACCAATGTGACGCTGGATGTGGCAGAAATTCAGCGCGTAGTAACGGCAACCGGCGCTTGTCTGGTGTGGGGTGGCGCGGTCAATTTAAGTCCCGCGGATGACCTGATGATACGGATTGAGCGGGCCCTGAGTCTGGATGGCGAAGGACAACTGGTGGCATCGGTGTTGTCAAAAAAAATTGCAGCGGGTTCCACTCACGTGCTGATTGATATGCCGGTGGGCGATACGGCGAAAGTTCGCAGCCACGCCGATGC
>JBFJKD010000095.1:0-7578 GCA_041635095.1 Porticoccaceae bacterium | reverse complement strand
TAAAGATCGGGGCTATCGGAACGAGGACGGTTATTTTTACCACACCGGGCGCTCTGACGATGTGATTATTTCCGCGGGCTGGACCATGAGCGCCGTGGAAATTGAAGATACGCTACTCACCTGTGCCGGCGTTGCCGAAGCGGCGGTGGTGGGTGTGGCCGACGACCTGCGCGGTCAGGTGGTACGCGCCTATATAGTCAGTCGCGGGGCTGAAACATTGTCCGCCGAGGCCATCCAGGGTTATCTCAAGGAACGACTCAGTCGTCATGAATATCCGCGCCAGGTAAGATTTGTGCAGGCGCTGCCGAAAACCCCGGCGGGCAAAATTGATCGCAAAGTGCTTAAGGAATGGGCAAAGGAAGCGTAGTTATAAACAAGGTATCGGCTTTGAACTGGGGTGATGGATTGCGCAACGCTACACCCGCGCACTAAATTAAATTTGACTGAAAGAGGCTAATAGAAGTAATCATGTCTAACTCACTGCAGCGGGAATTTATTGGCATTACCGACCAGGCGCTCGAAGATTTGCGCAGCCGCATCGGTATTAAAATAGAAAAGACCCTCGAACCCTGGTGTCACGAAGCCACCCGCGACAACATTCGCCACTACGCCCACGGGATCGGCGACGACAATCCCCTGTGGTGCGATCCGGCCTACGGGCGCACGACGCGCCATGGCGACATTATCGCGCTGCCGTCCTTTTTGTTTGCCTGCAACCGGGTGGCCAGCGGTTATGTCGGTGGTATGCCTGGGATACATGCCATGTTTGCCGGAGTCGACTTTACCTGGCACCAGCCCATACCACGCAATACGGAAATCCACAGCGAGGTCTATCTGAAAGATCTGATCGAGCACGACACGCGCTTTGCCGGGCGCTCTGTACAGCAGATTTATCACGTGGATTACTACAACGGCAGCGGCGATCACCTGTGCGCCGCCGATACCTGGTGCTTTCGCACGGACCGGGATATGGCGCGCGAGCAGGGTACCAAGTATCAAAACTTAAAAGACAAGCAAATCAAAGTGTACAGCGATGAAGAGATAGAACGCATTTATGCGCTGTATGCCCAGGAAGAAATCCGCGGTGCCATGCCGCGCTATTGGCAGGATGTGGCTGTCGGTACAACGCTACCCACTATGGTGAAGGGACCAATGACCGTTACCGGGTTTATCGCCTACGCCCAGGGCTGGGGCGGGCTGTATATCCGCGCCAACAAACTGGCCTACCAAATGATTTCCAAACACCCGGGGCTGGGTATCAAAAACCGTTTTGGGGTGCCCGATTGTCCGGAGCGGGTGCACTGGGAGGAGGAGTTTGCCCTCAAGGTAGGCGCTCCAGGGGCCTACGACTACGGCCCCGAACGCTGCTCGTGGATGAGCCACCTGATTACCAACTGGATTGGCGACGACGGTATGTTGCACTCGCTACGCTCCGAGGTGCGCCGCCACAACCCGGAGGGGGACACGGTGTATCTGAACGGCACGGTCACGGATAAATTCGAGCGGGATGGCCGGAAGTACGTGGCATTTAACATTGTCGCCACCAATCAGGACGACGAGCTGTCCGCTACCGGACACGCCGTTGCCGAGCTGCCCGCACGCGGATAATCGCCCGGATAATAAAGAATAATGGACGGATAACGCCCATTTTGTGCCGACAGAGGTTGAAAAACCGCAGTTTGACCGCATTACCTTCCCCAGCATATAACCGTTAATCGGACCTTGGGGATTTATAGTATGGCGCGTAAAAAACAGGCACAGACCATGGGCTTTCAGACAGAGGCGAAGCAGCTTCTGCACCTGATGATTAACTCGCTGTACAGCAACCGGGATATTTTCTTGCGGGAGCTGATTTCCAACGCCTCCGACGCCTCTGACAAACTGCGTTTCGAATCTCTGGAAAACCCCGAGCTGCTGGGGGACGACACGGAACTGCACATCCGCATAGATGTGGATACGGAAGCCGGCACCATCAGTGTTAGCGACAATGGTATCGGTATGTCCCGGGACGAAGCAGTGGCCAATCTGGGCACCATCGCCCATTCGGGCACCGCGGAATTTCTCGGTAATCTTACCGGTGACAGTAAACGGGATGCCAATCTAATCGGCCAGTTCGGCGTAGGTTTTTATTCGGGTTTTCTGGTGGCGGATAAAATGGTGGTGGAGTCCCGTCGCGCGGATGCCAAGCCGGGGGATGCAGTGCGCTGGAGCTGCTCTGGCGAGGCGGAATTCACGGTCGAAACTATCAAACGGGAGCAGCGCGGCACCACCGTTACTCTGTTTTTGAAAGACGACGCTAAGGAGTATGCCAACGACTGGCGGTTGCGCAGCCTGGTTAAAAAATATTCGGACCATATTGCGGTGCCGGTGGAAATGTACAAGCCCGAAGGCGCGGCCCAGCCGGCGGACAGTACTGCCAAAGACGATGGCGAAGAGGCCGAGACGGTCACTCCGGTCAGGGAATACGAACGGGTCAACGCCGCCACTGCGTTGTGGTTGCGTGCGCGCAAGGACCTTGGCGACGACGACTATGTGGCATTTTACAAACACATTTCCCACGATTTTGAAAAACCCCTGACCTGGAGCCACAATCGGGTCGAGGGCAAACTCGACTACACCAGCCTGATCTACGTGCCGGCCCATGCGCCGTTCGATCTGTACAACCGGGATACGCCGCGCGGCATCAAATTGTATATTCAGCGCACGTTTATCATGGACGATGCCGAGCAGTTTCTGCCCCTGTATCTGCGCTTTATCAAAGGCGTGGTGGATTGCGCCGATTTGCCGCTGAACGTATCGCGGGAAATTTTGCAGAACAGCGCGGCAGTAGACAGCATTCGTGGCGCGTTGACCAAGCGGGCGCTGGATATTCTGGAAAAGTTGGCCAAGGATCAGCCGGACGACTATAAAAAATTCTGGGCAGTGTTTGGTCCGGTACTCAAAGAAGGCCTGGCGGAAGATTTCGCCAATCGCGAACGCATTGCCGGATTGTTACGTTTCCCCACCACCCGCAGTACGGAGCAACTGGTGTCACTGGCTGACTACGTGGCCGCCATGCAGGAAGGACAGGACAAAATTTACTATCTGGTGGGGGATTCGGACACCGCGATACGCAACAGCGCCTACCTGGAAATTTTCCGTAAACACGGCATCGAAGTCTTGCTGCTGAGCGAACGTATCGACGAATGGGCGATGTCCAATCTGACGGAATTCGACGGCAAATCATTGCAGGATATCAGCCGGGGTGAGCTGGATCTGGGTGCGCTGGGCGCAGCCAAGGTCGATGACAAGGAGCAAGAACAGGAAGCCGATGGCGACCACGGTGCGGTGCTGGAACGTCTCAGGGAAGTACTCGGCGACCGCGTGGAAAGTGTACGCTCTACCCACCGACTGACGGAATCTCCCGCCTGTCTGGTACTGGGGGAAGGTGATATCGGGCCGCAGATGCGCAAATTACTGGAAGCGGCGGGGCAGAGCGCGCCGGTCAGCAAGCCGATTCTGGAAATTAATCCCGAGCACCGTCTGGTAATCCGTCTCGCCAGTGAAACCGACAAGGACAAAATCGCCGACCTGGCCGGGCTGTTGTACGATCAGGCCGCACTGGCCGCCGGGCACCAGCTGGAAAATCCGGCGCTGTTCGTGCAGCGTCTCAATCGTTTGTTGCTTAGCGCTGAGTAGAGTGAGTAGAGGTAGGCGGACGGGGCGTGAATGCAATGGGGTTGGTCATCGGCGTAGTAAACCACCTATAATTGCGCACTTCCCCCAACCGACGCGCCTATGACAGAGAATAATCAAATCGCCGTGCTTGGCGGTGGCAGTTTTGGTACAGCCATCGCCAATATGGTGGCGGGTAACGGTCACACCACGCGATTGTGGATGCGCGATGCCGCCAATGCCAGGCAATGCGCCGACACTCGGGAAAACAGCCGCTATCTGCCGGGGTATCACCTGGACGAACGACTCTCCATTACCAGCGATCTCGCCGCTGCCCTCGACGGAGCAAATCTGGTGTTTTTCTCGGTGCCCAGTGCGGCGTTTCGAGCGCTGGCCAGGCAGGTGGCACCCTTGGTAGGGCCCGGCACCATAGCCATCAGTACCGCCAAGGGTATCGAAAGCAGCAGTTTCAAACTGATGAGTGAAATTCTTGCCGAAGAGATGAACGCCCCCCGGATTGGCGTCATCAGTGGCCCCAATATCGCCCAGGAAGTGGCGGCTAACGAAATTACCGCGACTGTAATTGCCAGTGCCGACCCCGGCGTTTGCGAAATCGTACAGCGCTTGCTGGTAACGCCTTTCTTTCGCGTGTATTCCAACAGCGATGTCTACGGTGTAGAGCTGGCGGGGGCCTTAAAAAATATTTACGGTATCGAGGCGGGCATGGCCTCCGCCATGGGCGTCGGGCAGAATACCATGAGTGTGTTGATCACCCGCAGCCTCGCCGAAATGACCCGCTTTGCCGCGCGCCTCGGCGCCAACCCCATGACCTTTCTGGGTTTGAGTGGGGTCGGCGATCTGTTTGTCACCTGTACCTCCCCCCTGAGTCGCAATTTTCGGGTCGGTCAGGCATTGGGCAAGGGGCGCAGTCTCGAACAGGCTATCGTCGATGTGGGGCAGGTTGCGGAAGGGGTGAATACCGCCCGTATCGTCAAGCAAAAAGCCGATGAGATGGACGTCTATATGCCGTTGGTAACTGCGCTGTGCGATGTTATGTTTAACAAGAAATCTATACCACGAGTGCTGTATAACATGATGCAATCGGAAAAGACCGACGATGTGGAATTCCGCGTGGGTTAAACCGGACTGAACTTGTTTGAGAAAACCGACGCTTTTTAATGTGTAAAAATGCACACATCAATGGCGATACATACTGTTTGACGGAGGTGACAATGTCTAACCAGGAAAACGGAAATAGCACCAATCTGGGCAATCTCGACACCTGGATCCGACTGTTCTTTATGTTGCTGTTCGGCTTGTTGTTATATGTCGCCTGGCTGGTCATAGTGGTTATTGCGGTATTGCAATTTGCGCTGGTGTTAATGACCACCAACGATAACGAAAATCTGCGTGGCCTTGGTCAGGGGCTGAGTAAATGGTGTTTGCAGGTGTATTTATTTCTGACGTTCAACAGTGAACAAAAACCCTTTCCATTTGACGAATGGCCAAATGTGGAGGATTTATCCGACGCTTCCTCACCACCAAGTGAAGGCCAGAAAGCTACCCGCGCGGCCGGTGCCGGGGCGCAGCGCAAAGTAACTGGTGCGGACGATATTCCCGCTTTTGTCGAAGTCGAAGTCGAAGAACCGCTGGATCCGGACAAGACGCAACACTGATACGTTAAGTCGATACGTTAAGTCAATGAAACTCTACATCCTGCGCCACGGCGAGGCGGGTCCCGCGTCGACTGACCGGGTGCGACCCTTAACACCACGCGGGCGCGAACAGGTAGAGCAGGTGGTTGCCGCGCGGCACGCGGACCTTGGCGCTGTATCCGTAGTTATCACCAGTCCCCTGCGGCGCGCCCGGGAAACCGGCGCAGTGGTGGCCCGAGCATTGAGTTACGCTGGGGAGCTGGTGTTCAGCGAAACCCTGGCCCCCGAAGGTAATCCGGCGGCCGTTAGTCGCTTGCTACACGCTATTGACGAACAAACTAATAATCAAAGCGACGCAAATATTCCGGAGCAAAGTATCTTGCTGGTCAGTCATCAGCCGTTGGCGGGCCAGCTCGTCGCGTGGTTAGCCGGACGAACGCAAATCCCGTGGATGGATACCGGATGTCTGGCCGCGCTAGAAGTCACTGCCTGTGTGCAAAACGGTGCTGAACTACTGTACATGGAGCGTCCCACCCCGTGAGCAAATTCGAAACAGCCCGTGCGCCAAGAGCGCATCTGTTTCACTACGATGGCATCGACATCGCCGCTTGCGAGTGGGGCGACCCCGACGGCGTACCGGTGCTTGCTACTCACGGCTGGCTGGATAATGCTGCCAGTTTCGCAGTACTGGGGCCATTGTTGAAAGGCGTGCGTCTGGTGGCCGTGGATTTGGCGGGCCATGGGTTGAGTAGCCACCGCGCCGCCCATGGCACGTACAATATCTGGCAGGATGTTGGCGATATTCACGCCGTTGCCGAACAACTCGGCTGGAAACGGTTTGCCTTACTCGGGCATTCCCGCGGCGGCATGATCTGCACTCTGACCGCGGGTGCATTTCCGCAGCGGGTTACCCATCTGGCATTGCTCGACAGTTTTGTGCCGCAAACCATGACTGCGCAGGAAGCCCCGCAGCAGTTGGCCAAGGCAATCGAAAAACGGCAGAAAGTGCTCGCGCGGCCCAGCAAACTATACGCCACCGTGGTGGAAGCCGAAGCGGCGCGCACCCGTGGGGAAAGTCCGCTGACACCACAGGCGGCGCATCTGATTGTCGGTCGCGCTATCGAGTCGGTGGCGGGCGGGTTTCGCTGGCGCAGCGATGAAAAATTAAAAATACCGTCCGAAGTAAAACTGACAGAAGACATGGTCAATGCCTATGTCACTCGTATTGAATGCCCGGTATTGATGTTACTGGCCCACCAGGGGCGATTACAGCGGTTTTACGGTATGGAAAAAATACTGACTAACATGACGACTGAAATAATCGCGGGCAGTCACCACTTTCATATGGAAGCATCCGCCGGGCTGGTCGCCGAGCGGCTGTCGGCGTTTTTCACCAAACAGCCATAACGTCGACCCGTTGCGCAAGCGAGCGTAAGTTAACGTATCAGTGACAAAAACTCATTGCGGGTGGGTTGATTGTTGCGAAACACTCCCAGCATGGCGGATGTTTTCATAATCGAGTTCTGTTTCTCCACGCCGCGCATCATCATGCACATATGTTGCGCTTCGATAATCACCGCCACGCCCTGGGCGCCGGTCACTTCTTCGATAGTTTTGGCGATTTGCGTGGCCAGATTTTCCTGAATCTGCAAGCGACGGGCGTACATGTCCACCACGCGGGCAATTTTCGACAGGCCCAGCACCTTGCCCTTGGGAATATATGCGACATGACATTTGCCCACGAACGGCAGCAAATGGTGCTCGCACAGGGAATACAGCTCGATATCCTTGACGATCACCATTTCATTGGAATCGCTGGGGAACAGGGCGCCGTTCACCACCTCGTCGATGGTGCGGTTATAGCCCTCGGTGAGAAACTGAAAGGCTTTGGCGGCGCGCGAGGGAGTGTCTACCAGCCCCGGTCGCGTCAGATCCTCGCCGATGCCTTCAATAATCGTTGCGTACGCTTTGGTCATGTCCATAGGGGTTATTCCGGTCGGTAAGTCGCAATCGGCAAATTATACCGGCAATGGGTATTTTATCCACGTTCCTTGATTGCCTTTCCAGTACATCTGCTCAGTACTAATACTCAGCACTAACGCTCAGTACTAACGCTCAGTACCAACACTCAGTACAACCGTCCGTTGTGCGCAACAGTTCTGTACAATAAGCGAGTCTCTGGGAACATGACCGATGGAAAAATCATTAAAGCGGGAATTCGCACACCTGTACGAGCAGTTGCACAACGTGCGGGACTATATTCGCTGGG
>JBFJKD010000094.1:0-7679 GCA_041635095.1 Porticoccaceae bacterium | reverse complement strand
GACGTTTACCGATCTCCGAGGGCCCGGCCAACAGTAAACTATGGGGCATCTTCTCGGCCGATAACATACTCTCCAACAGCTGCCACTGTCCCAGTTGCCAAGGGTAAGGTTGCAAGGCATCGCTCGGAGAAGTCATTGGACCCGCTGTATAAAATGATCCATCTCCTGGCGTAGATCGGACTGAATTTCCGTCAACGTCCGCGTCACATTAACGACTCTATAACGTTGCGTATCCGCCGCCGCACGCGCCAGATAAGCGCTACGAACCCGTTGAAAGAAATGTAGCTGTTCCTGCTCGAAGCGATCGAACTCGCCGCGCTCTTTAACCCTCGCCAGACCTATTTCAGGGTCAATATCCAGAATAATCGTGAGATCCGGCCGCAGATCGCCCTGCAGTAAATTTTCGAGCACCGTTATGCTTTCGTCCGGAACACCTCTGCCGCCACCTTGATACGCGTAAGTTGCATCAGTAAAGCGGTCACACAACACCCACACACCACGCACCAGCGCGGGCTTGATAATTCGCGCCAGGTGTTGCGCGCGTGCAGCAAAGATCAATAACAGCTCTGCGTAGTCATCAATTGACTCGCTATCGCGATCCAGTAACAGTGCGCGAATTTTTTCCCCAAGCGACGTGCCACCCGGCTCCCGAGTAACCACACACTCGATGCCCAACTGTTCCAGGCAGCTTTTTATAAATTGCATGTTGGTGGTTTTACCCACCCCCTCGGAACCTTCTAGTGTTATAAACCTACCCTTCATTAGCGATACCATCACATCACTTGGGCGACGAGCGATAATCGCTTTTACGACGCAATTGATAACGCCGCACCGCCTCATTATGCTCCCCCAGCGTAGCAGAAAAATGGTGGCTGCCGTCGCCCTTGGCAACAAAAAACAACGTGTTCCCCGGACGCGGGTGTAGCGCGGCGTGGATCGCGGCCTCCCCGGGGTTAGCTATCGCGGTGGGTGGTAAACCGTCTATCAGATAGGTGTTATAGGGCGTCGGCATCTGCAAATGCGCGCGTGTCAGATTGCCCCGATAGGTGTCGCCCAGACCATAGATAACCGTTGGATCCGTCTGCAAACGCATGCCTTTGCGCAACCGTCGCACAAACACCCCCGCGATTTCGTCCCGCTCCTCAGCGACTCCGGTTTCCTTTTCTATGATGGACGCCATCACCAGTGCTTCTTCGGGAGATTGGTAGGGCAACTCTTTTGCCCGCTGCTCCCACTGTTCTGCCATGATGGTAGTCATCCGCTGATAAGCGCGCTGTAAAATTTCAACATCGGAATCTCCGCTGCTGTACACATAGGTGTCCGGCGCGAACCAACCCTCTAATCTGTCGGCAGCATGGCCCAGTATCGCAGCCAGTTCATCGCGAAAATTGAGCGATAAACGCCGGTCGATATTAGGTTGTTCCTGTAATAAGCCTAACCATTGAGCTAACGTCAGCCCTTCGGGAATGGTGACCTTGTACTGTACGGTCCGACCTTTCTGCAACTTGTCCAGCAGGGTTTTTATCGTATCCCCCTGCACCAGTGCATACTCGCCAGCGCGCACCTGATCTCGATCGGTAATTTTGGCGTACAACCGCAAGGCAATGGCGTGGCGTACAACCCCGGCTTCCTCAAGTTTGTGTGCAATGCGATACACGCCGTCCCCCTTTCCCGCGATAAATTGATATCCCTCTACTGGCACAGCCAGTGGCTCATTTAGAGCACGTTCCAGCCACCATGTCCCAGCAAGCAAACCGAGTAAAGCCACAATTCCCACAACGATCAGTTGGCGAAACATGGCATCCGCCTGCTCAGTTCGTCCTGTACGCGACGGGTTTCAACCCCACCCGCGGGCCATTCACCGGCACCCACAACTTTACTCACCGGACGAATTCCGACCACGGAATTACAGATGAATATTTCCTGCGCGTTCACCAGACTATCCGCGCTGACGTCTGCCACCGCGACCGGCTCGCCGGGTAACCCTTCGAGCATATCGATCAGATAGTGGCGCATCACGCCTGCCACGCCACAACGCTTGAGATCCGGTGTTAACCAACGCCCCGCAGAGAAAACAAAAACATTGCTACTCAAGGCTTCGACAATATTGTTGCGTGCATCGAGCAACAACCCGTCCACCCCTTCAGCCATATGCTCATCGAGTTCTAATGCCGCCAATACCTGGTCGAGGCGATTCAAATGTTTGAGTCCCGCGAGCGTTGGGTTATCGGGTAACCGATAACGACAGGGTTGCAGCGTAATCGGTCTGGAATCAGGTGAAGGCAATGCAAAGCACTGCACGACATACTGGGCGGCTAGCTTGTCAACACAACGATAACCGCGCCCCTCGGCGACCGCCGTTACGGTCAGGCGCACAACCGCACCTGGCGGAAAACTGGCTAGTGCCTGTGCAAGATATGTATCGAGAAGTTTCAGATCCAGCGGTATGCGCAACACTCGCGCACCTTCCTGGAGACGTCGTTTATGATAATGCCACAGGGGTAAGTGTCGGTTGTGCAGGCGCATGGTTTCGAATACACCGTGCCCATATCGAAAGCCCCGATCGGCAACAGACGTATACGTGCCGGGTTCGCCGTTTATAAAGCTGGTGCGTTCTATCATTATTCGCGATTAAAACAAATCGACGAGGCTTTGGCACGGAAGCCATACAGCAAAAACACAAAAGCCGCCCCGAGCACTGGCAGCTTTGCGCGCAAACTGAAAAAAATCAGTTCAGATTTGTATTGATATAATTAATCGCATCCTGAACCGACGCCAGTTTTTCGGCATCTTCATCGGGAATTTCCGTGTCAAATTCTTCCTCAAGAGCCATGATCAACTCGACAGTGTCAAGTGAATCAGCACCGAGATCTTCGACGAAAGACGAATCAGGTTTCACGTCTTCTTCTTTAACGCCTAATTGCTCGGCAACCATTTTAATGACACGTTCTTGAATGTTACTCATGGTGTTCGTTACTCCTGTTGAGACAAGAAATTTAATCTCGTGAGCTGGGCCGCCAACGGCGACAATCTGTAAATCAGGGTTTTACTATGCAACGGTCGCGCATTTTACCTGAAAAATTTCAATGCGTAACCGGTTTTGTTAATTCAATATAATATTCTTTATTTTCATGAAGTTAACCCATATACATGCCGCCATTTACCTGGATTGTTTCGCCGGTAATATAGCCGCCGCCATCCCCCGCAAGGAATGTTACTACCGAGGCAATTTCCTCTGGCTGACCCAGTCGCGCCAGCGGTATCTGTCCCAACAGCGAATCCCGATTGGCCTCTGGTAAATCACGGGTCATGTCAGTATCGATAAATCCCGGCGCCACAGTGTTCACCGTAATGTTGCGCGATCCCAGCTCTTTGGCCAACGCGCGCCCAAATCCTGCGACTCCGGCTTTGGTGGCCGCGTAGTTCGCCTGACCCGCATTACCCATGGAACCCACTACCGAACTGATATTGATAATCCTGCCCCAGCGCGCCTTGGTCATGCCACGCGCGCAAGCCTTGCACAGACGATAAACCGCACTCAGATTAGTCTCTATCACATCCGACCACTCTTCTTCTTTCATACGCAGCAGAATATTGTCTTTGGTGATGCCGGCGTTATTGACCAGAATCAGTGGTGC
Organism: Porticoccaceae bacterium; assembly: GCA_041635095.1. Taxonomy (GTDB): domain Bacteria; phylum Pseudomonadota; class Gammaproteobacteria; order Pseudomonadales; family Porticoccaceae; genus JBFJKD01. The sequence goes on along the minus strand of JBFJKD010000094.1, from coordinate 4,041 downwards.
ACCGAACTCCTGACTAATTCCGTCGATAACAGCCGTTATCGCAGCGGCATCCGTGACATTAAGCGCAACCCCTTTGCCGCGAATACCCTGCTTCGCGAAACGTTGTGAAATGGTCGCGGCACCGGCCTCGGTAGTGGCCGTACCCACTACCACCGCCCCCGCCGCGCCCAGCATATCGGCGATAGCTGCGCCAATCCCTCTGCTCGCGCCGGTGACCAGCGCCACCGTATCTTCAATCGGCATAACTTATCCTCGGTTTACACAACCTGTAAAACATCCAGCCAGAAGTCCACATACTACCCAGTTAAACCGCACTCAGCGCGTGATTAAAACTGTCGACATCATCGGTTGCCAACGAGGTGAGCTCAGCAGTGATGCGTTTATTAAGCCCCCCCAGCACCCTGCCCGCGCCGCATTCGACGGCGAATTCTATACCGGCCGATACCAGTTGGTTGACGCAATCCACCCACAACACAGGCTGATAAATTTGCTCAATCACCAGTTGTTTAATCGCCAATGGATCGGCCTCGGCTCGCGCATTTACATTGTGGATGACAGGAATTTGCGGGGAACGAAATTCTGTCGCAGTGATATGTTCCGCTAACCGGCGCGCAGCCGGTTCCATCAGCATCGTATGGAAGGGCGCGCTCACGGGTAACGCCAGAGCACGTTTTGCCCCCGCTTCCTTACAGGCTGCGATGGCGCGCTCTACAGCCCCGGCGGTACCGGCAATAACAACTTGACCGGGCGCGTTAAAATTAACTGGCCCGACAACCTCCCCGTTTGCCACCAGGCGGCAGCAATTGCGAATGACTCCATCGTCCAGCCCCATGATCGCCGCCATAGCACCCGCACCTGCCGGTACCGCTTCCTGCATGTACTTGCCACGCAGGCGCACCAGCGCAACAGCATCGGTAAACTCCACCACCCCGGCACACACCAGCGCGGACCATTCGCCGAGACTGTGGCCGGCGAAAATTGCGGGCTGGGGACCACCGGACTGTAGCCACAGACGCCACAGCGCAACGCTCGCAGTCAACAGAGCGGGCTGCGTACGTTCGGTCAGATTAATGGTGTCCTGATCGCCATTTTGAATTAAATCCCACAGATCATAGCCCAGCGTTGCGGATGCCTGGGCGAAGGTCTCAAGGACTGCAGGCCGTTGCGCGGCCAATTGCGACAACATGCCAATTTTTTGTGAGCCTTGGCCTGGAAATAGAAAAGCCAGTTTGGCGTTTTGCATTAATTATGCGCCCTTGCTTACCCTTACCGTACTTACTTTGCTTGCCCGTACCCGCTGTCACCAGCTGAGCACCGCACTGGCCCCTAATGCTGGCCCCTAATGCTGGCCCATAATGTAAGTTACCAGCGACCCGCATCTTCTGCGGCGGCACACCGCCCATTTGTAATCAAGGTTATACCATGTACAGCGGGCATTGCCTCCATTCACGACCGAGCAACTAGCCCGTTGGGCTACAAATTCACTCGTCGTTGTTGGTGTCCATGACCTTGCGACCCCGGTAAAAACCGTCGGCCGTAATATGGTGGCGAATATGTTTTTCACCGCTGACGGAATCCACGGACAGCGTCGCACCATTACCCAACGCATCGTGCGAACGGCGCATGCCCCGGCGCGAACGGGTTTTACGATCTTGTTGAACGGCCATACTATTTCTCCTGAAAACTTTCGACTATTGTTGACCTGTGATCAGCATCTAAACATGCACACCAATCGATTAACCGGCTTGTTTCAGGTGCGCCAACTCTCAGCGCACCCACCTTAACTCTCCAGCTGCTGCAATCCATACGCTTCAATCTTTAAATTTCAGCGCTTTAAGCACCTGAAACGGATTTTCGTCGGGCTCGGCTGACACTGCGCCTGTCGTATAGCGACTGTTGCCCTGACACCGCTCCAACGGATGAAAAGCTATCATCGGCAGCGCCAGCAACAACTCTTCCTCAATCAATTCGAACAAATCGCCACTTTCCTCGGCCACGATCCAGGGTTCCAGCTCGCGATCAAGCATCCGAGCTTGTTCATCGCTGGCGACAACGCCTACCGCGACCTGCGCCGTTAACGGTACCGCGACGGGCAACAGACAGCGTTGACACACTAGCGTCACATCGCAGTCGACCCTGCCGTCCAACCGGTCCTGACCACCCTGGTCTCGCGCAAAGCTGAGCTCAACCTGAGCATTCGACGGCTCGCCCTCCACTGCATCACTCAAGCGCGGCAAGTCCCGCGCGGTAATTTCGCCCTTCACCAGCATGCCTTGACTGGCCAATTTGCGCGGGTCAATAAGCCGGGGCAGGAAGTGACGAACCGGGGGTCTCGACATAGGCGCGACATTTTATGGATATGGCCTTGATCTGTCAAAGAAAAATCGCGGATGATAGCCTCTTATCAAAGTTTCTCTACGGGCACCATCATGGCCATCGTACTCGCGTCTTCATCCCCTTATCGCAAAGCATTACTAAAACGCCTACAGGTGCCTTTCACGACCTGCACGCCCGATATAGATGAAGCACAACTTTCCGGCGAGAACGGACTTGAATTGGTCTTGCGACTCGCCCGCACCAAAGCCGAGGCAGTCGCGGCAGGCTATCCCAATGCCATTATCATCGGTTCCGATCAGGTGGCAGTCCACTCTAACGGCGACATTATTAATAAACCCGGCGCATATTCGCAGGCTTTTCAGCAATTACGCGAAGCCTCGGGCAACACACTGACATTCCACACCGGACTCAGTGTGCATTGCACCCAGACTGGCCATACCGTCACGGACGCGGTTGCCACGCAAGTTATTTTTCGGACTCTCAGCGACACGCAGATTACGGCCTACCTGGAACGCGAACAACCCTACGACTGCGCCGGGAGCTTTAAAGCCGAAGGGCTTGGAATTTGCCTGTTCCGCGCCATCCATAGCGACGACCCTACTGCCTTAATCGGGCTACCGCTGATTCGTCTGACGAGCATACTTTGTGAAGAATTTAATCTAGAAATAGTATAAAGATATCAATGTAACTATTTATATTTATTTAATAATATCTATTATTTTTTTAAAATCGTCAATACAGTCCAGCGGTTGAAAAGGTAGCAGTCGATGGCGCTCGTGCGCTCCGTAGCTGACCGCCAGCCGCGGCATATCAATACTGTGTGCCATCTGCATATCGTATTCTGTATCACCAATCATCAGTGCATCGGCGACCGGCACGGACAATTCGTCCAACAGGGTGCGTAACATTTTTGGGTTGGGCTTGGATGCGGTTTCGTCGGCGGTGCGCGTGCTGTGAAAGAATCCTTCCAGGGCGGTGGCTTTCAACACTCGATCCATGCCCTTGCGAGTTTTGCCCGTAGCCACCGCCAACAAGTGGCCGTTATCACGTAACGTCTCCAGGGTGTCCAGCACGCCTGGGTAAAACGGACAGGGAATCGCATCCTCCCGAACGAAGTGCCGGGCGTAACAATCCCGCAACGCGTGGATCTGCGCGCGCTCAATACCTGGAAACAAGCGCTCTACCGCATCGTATAGCCCGAGCCCGACGATGTCCGTGGCGGCAGTCACGCTGGGCACCGGTAATCCAATTTCCCGAGAGGCCAGGCGCAGACAGCGGGCTATGCGATCCAACGAATCGCTCAGTGTACCGTCCCAGTCGAAGATCAGTAATCGCGCCACTATGCCCTCTTCGAACCTAACCTCTCCAGAATACGACTCAGCTCCGTCGGCTGCGGCGCGCAGACACTGATCTTGTCTGCGCTTCCGGGCAGCGCAAAGACCACTTCAAATGCGTGCAGAAACATCCGCTGTAATCCCAGCGCACGCATACTGCCGTTAAACGCCTCATCGCCATACTTGGAATCCCCGGCCAACGGATGCCCAACACTTTGGCAATGCACCCGAATCTGGTGGGTGCGGCCAGTTTCAAGCCACACATCGAGCAGACTCGCGCCGGCATGGACTTCCAGCAAGGTGACCAATGTGCTGGCAGGCTTTCCGGCTTTATCCACCCGCACCAGCCACTCCCCGCTAGGCAGAGTGT
>JBFJKD010000093.1:0-8088 GCA_041635095.1 Porticoccaceae bacterium | reverse complement strand
CCGGATCTGCCGTCGCCGCAACTTCCGCAGTGGAACCGAGAGCCCACCACCGGGTAGCGTGGGTATTCTGTTCCGGTGCCTGCCGGATATCGCAGGCAGCCAGCACCAGCGCAGCACACACAAACCAACAGCGGAGTAACCAATATTTCATATCACCTCGGCCTACGGGTACGGGGGTACGGGCACGGGCACGGGCACGGGAATTCAATAGCTTAGAACTTGCGAATCAAACACTACCTCGTTTTCTCGTGCTGCGGCCACGCGTTGTACAGCGCCTTGATCAGGGTCGCCAGGGGTATCGCAAAAAATACGCCCCAGAACCCCCACACCCCGCCAAAGACCAGCACCGCAAGAATGATCGACAGGGGATGCAAATTGACCGCTTCCGAAAACAACAGGGGCACCAGGACGTTGCCATCGAGAAACTGGATAACACCGTAGATTACTGCCAGCCAGATAAATTCATTACCCCAGCCCCACTGAAAATACCCGACGATCAGGATCGGCACGGTGACCACCGCCGCGCCAATGTAAGGAATCAGTACGGATAAACCCACCGACAGCGCCAGCAGCGCGGAATAGCGTAAACCCAGCGCCAGAAAACTAAAATAGCTGACTACGCCAACAATCAAAATTTCAGCCGCTTTGCCGCGAATGTAATTGGCGATCTGCGCGTTCATTTCTTCCCACACTGCGCGCATCACCGGTCGCCGCTCGGGTAGTAGTCCGGCAAACATGGTTATCAGTTGTTGCCGATCCTTAAGAATAAAAAACACCATCAACGGCACCAGAATCAAATACACCAGCAAACCGATAAGATTGGGAAACTGGCTGACCGAAAACGTCAGGGCCACTTCGGCAAATTTGCGCGCTTCGGCATTGGCATAGGTGGTAAATTCCACCAGCCGCGCCTCCGAAATCAGGTGCGGGTAACGTTCGGGCAGCAGCTGCAATGCCTCCTGTCCGCGTTTGAGCATGCCGGGAATTTCGGCTACTAGATTGCTGGACTGGTGAATGACCATCGGCACCAGAAAAATCAACACCAACACAAACAGCCCGACAAACGCGGTAAACACTATCGCCACTGCGAGCAGGTGAGGCACCCGCCAGCGCTTCAGGAAATTGACCGCGCCCTGCAACAGAAAGGCAAAACCGAGGGCAGCGATAATCGGCGCCGCAATGCCGCCCATAGTGATCACGAGCACCAGCCCGGCCAATAGTAAAAGCAGCAGTAACACCGCCTCTTCGTCGGCGAAATACCGGTTAACCCAGGTTTCAACCACTCGCCACATAGTTACTTTCCCGTATCAGTTACTTTCCCGTAGTAGTTACTTCCCCGAGTTATTTTCGTTCAGTTGGTATTTGATCCAGCAAATCAAAACAGCTAGATCGTGCGAACAGTTGCGCAAAGCATGCGCCCCGACAGTAACGACAACGTTGCATCCGCAACGTTCACCGCACCAACCGGCGACACTCGCCCGCCTTGCACTCGACCACGCCAACCACAAACATCCGCGCCAGAACTGAACCCCTGAGCCCGGAATGTGTCGAAAGCCCACACACTATAGGTTAGTATCAAGCCGTCTATGTTACCGGATTAGAATTGCCAGAGTGTTATCTTTTCTTGCCAAACCCCAGGCCGCACTGGCGCTCATCCTCGGATTAGCCCTGCTTGTGGGCGCGAGCCCGCTGCGTGCAGCCAACGACATTCAACTACCGGTGCTGGGCGACACGTCGTCGGGTGTGATTTCCCAACAGCAGGAATACGAACTGGGGCGCGCGTGGCTACAGTTATTTCGCAGTCGGGTGCCCACCTATCGCGACCCGCAGCTGCAGGACTATCTCGAACAGCTGTTGTTCAAACTATCCACCCACAGCGAACTCTCGGACCACCGTCTCGACCTGATTATCGTTAACAACCCAACCATGAACGCGTTTGCGGTGCCCGGTGGCGTGGTTGGCGTGCATACCGGCCTGTTTCGCTACGCCCGCAATGAACATCAGTTAGCCTCGGTTATCACCCACGAGCTGGCGCACCTTAGCCAGCGCCATTTCGCCCGCCGCGTCGCACAACAACGGGCTAATACCATGCCCATGCTGGCTGGCATGCTGACCGGACTGATCCTCGCTGCCACTGTCGGCGGCGACGCGGGTATGGCGGTGCTGGCCACCACCCAGGCCGCAGCGATCGAGAGCAGTTTGCGCTACAGTCGCCAGAACGAACAGGAAGCGGATCGCCTCGGCCTGGAAACCCTGGTGCGCGCTGGCATGGATCCAACCGCCGTGGCGGCAATGTTTGAACGCATGATGATCGCTACCCGCTATACCGGACAACGACCCCCGGAATTTTTATTGTCGCACCCGCTGACCGAGCAACGGGTTGCCGACGCGCGCAACCGCATCAATAAATACCCCAAACGCCAATTCGAAGACAATCTCGAGTACCAGTTGATGCGCGCCAGGGCATTAATCGGCGTCGATCAAAACGCGCAAAAATCGGCAAACCGTTTCAACAGCGAACTCGAAGGACATAGCTATTCACTACCCGCTGCCCGTTACGGTCTCGCACTGTCGCTGTCGGCTCTGGGTAAACACCAGGAGGCGCGGGATGCGCTGCGCCCGTTGCTGGACAACGACCCAGAACGGCTGACCTATCAGCTTGCAGCCATAGAAATTGAGCGCAACGCCGGCGCTAATAGCGCGGCGTTGGCGTTGATAAAATCCCTGATAAAATCTCATCCCAATAATTACCCGTTGCAAATGGAACTGGCGGAAACACTGCTAAAAGATAACCAGTACTCGGCCTCCGAAAAAGTCCTGGCCGACCTGACCAGGATTCGCCCGGCGGATCCGGACATATGGTTTGATCTGGCGGAAACCAGCGGCCTGGCGGGCGACATTATTCAGGTACATAAAGCGCGTGCGGAATATTATTTGCTGGTGGGCGTCTTCGATAAGGCGCGCGACCAGCTGACCTACGCACAAAAATTAGCCGAATACGATTTCAAGGAATCCGCCATTATTGCCCAACGCCTACGCGACCTGGCCGCCATGGAAGAAAAAACCAAAAAATTATAGCGGTTCGGTTCTACCTGTACGTTAATCCGACCATACTGCTATTATCGGCTACCAATCGCACGCTACCGGGATCGAATCCTCATACACAACCATCATGAATATTGCCAATCTACTCGAAAAATCGGCGCGTAAATATCCGGGGCTGCCCGCACTGGCGCGCGGATCGCGCCCTTATTGCGACTATCAAACCCTGTCCCATCGCGCCGCGTCCATTGCCCATCACCTGCGCCATACATTGCGTTGTCAGCCGGGAGATCGCATCGGCATCATTTTGAAAAACTGTCCCGAGTATATCGAGATACTGTTCGGCATTTTGCATGCCGGTCTCGCTGCAGTACCCATTAACGCTAAACTGCACCCTGAAGAGTGGGCCTATATTCTCGACAACAGTGGTACTCGCCATGTTTTTAGTTCCGGAGATAAACCTGACGAAGTCACAGGGTCCATGGGTACTCCAGATCCAACCGACAGTTTCAGTGCTCAGCTCGCGCCATTGGCTGGTCGCATAAGCACCCTCGAATCTATCATTGGCATAGATTCCGCCCACTATCGGCAATTGCGCGACGGCCCAACGTTACCCTTGCAGGATGCGGGCCCGGACAATCTGGCGTGGCTGTTTTACACCAGCGGAACCACGGGGAAACCTAAAGGCGCCATGCTCAGCCACCGCAACCTGTTGACCATGACATTGAGTTACTTCGCCGGCGTCGACTCGATTGCCGCTGACCACACACTGCTGCATGCGGCCCCCATGTCCCATGGCTCCGGGCTATATGCGTTTCCATTTGTGGCGGCGGCGGCTCAGCAGGCCGTTTGCGGCAGCGCGAGCTTCGACCCACAGGAAATATTTGCACTGCTACAGCACTACCCGAACGTATCCATGTTCGCCGCTCCGACCATGATCAAACGTTTAGTGGATACGCAGTCTGCAACAAGTGGCGGAATTGCTAATTTGCACACGATTATCTACGGCGGTGGCCCCATGTACGTCGCAGATATAAAAGCCGCCATGGCCAAGTTCGGCAATAAGTTTGTACAAATTTACGGGCAGGGGGAATCGCCGATGACCATTACGTCCCTGCCAAAAAAAGACCATTGCGGGCCTGAAGGACCGACTAGCGACGCTATTCTGGCGTCCGTTGGCACCGCGCAAACTGCGGTTCAGGTGCGCATCGCCGATACCCAGGGCAAATCACTACCATCGGGAGAAATTGGCGAAATCCTGGTGAAAGGCGACACGGTCATGCTCGGTTACTGGCAAAATCCCGAGGCCACGGCCAGCACCGTGGTCGACGGCTGGTTGTACACGGGGGATATGGGCACGTTTGACGAACAGGGTTACCTGACACTCAAGGATCGCAGCAAGGACCTGATTATCAGTGGTGGCACGAATATTTATCCACGGGAAGTCGAGGAAGTACTGCTTCAGCATCCCGCCGTGGCCGAAGCGTCGGTGATTGGTAGACCCCATTCCGAATGGGGCGAAGAAACTATCGCATTTATTGTTTGCAAACAGCCCCTCGCGTCCCATGATCGCACCGCGCTTACCACCGCCATCGATCAATTCTGTCTCGACCATATGGCTCGATTTAAGCGCCCCAAGGAATACCATCTGGTGGCCGAACTGCCTAAAAATAACTATGGAAAAGTACTAAAAACCGAATTGCGCAAGCTGCTCAACCAAGCGTAACTAGGCAAGTCCTACCCGGCGCACCGGGACGCGTTCAAGCGTAGGCGCGCGCCCGGGCAATCATCCGTTGTGCCTGAGTGTAGTGGGGCTTGTCGAGCATGATACCGTCCAGGCCAACGACGCCGAGTTCGGGGTTGGCGTCGAATGCGGCTACCACGCGCTGCGACCAGGTCAACTGTTCTGCGCTGATGGAAAAGGCTTCATTGATGATATCCACCTGGTTGGGGTGAATCGCCATCATGCAGGTGAATCCCGCCCGGCGCGCGCCGATGCTGGCGTTACGCAACCCTTCATCGTCCTTAAAATCGGTAAATACCGTGTTGCAGGGTTCGATGCCGGCCGACGCGGCAGCGGCCAGGCACAAGCTGCGGGCGGTGCGAAACAGGTCATCCCAATTGCCGTCCGGCAACAGGTGCGTTTCCGCGCCCACGTCCGCAGACAAATCAAACTCGCCCCAGCTGACATAGGCCAGTCGTTTACTGCAGTCGGTTAACCCGCCCAAATTAAACAATGCTTGCCCAGTTTCCGTGCCGATCACCAAAAACTGTATATGCCCCGGCGACACACCTTCGCGTACCTCGAGGGCGCTAACGTAATGATCGAGGCGAATAACGTCCTCGCGGGTACGATACTTGGGCAGCAGCAGATAATCCGGGGCGCCGCCAACGACCGCTGTCAGATCGTCGAGGGTCATATTTCCATCCAGCGGATTGATGCGCACCATTAATTTTTTGTTACGCGAACCCGGTGGATGGGCGTCGAGATATTCCCGCGCCAGCTGACGCCCTGCGTCCTTGCGCCCCAGCGCAACCGAATCTTCCAGGTCGAGAATAAGCCCATCCGCGTTGGTACCGGCACCTTTCGCGATTTTCTTTTCACTATCCGCTGGCAGAAACAGCATCGATCTCATGTGCGCACCTCGATTGTGGCCACTACCTTGATTGGCGTTGTTTGCGATCTTCAGGCTTTCTTCAGGCTTTGGGGCGCACGGCCATCAGCGCGGTGCGCTTAACTGTGGCCACCAGCTCGTCCCGTTGATTAAATCCTTCGTGCAGAAAATTAACGATACCCGAGTCGTCACGGGACTTGCTGATACGTTTATCCAGCACCGTGGTACGGGCGCGAATGGTATCGCCGTGAAATACTGGGCGCGGAAACGCGATATCCGTCATTCCCAGGTTACCCAGCGTGGTTCCGAGGGTTAGTTCGGTAACCTGGATACCGACCACCAGGGCAAGGGTAAACATGCTGTTCACCAACGGCTGGCCGTAGATGCTTTTCCTGGCAAATTCCGCATCAATGTGCAGCGGCTGGGTGTTCATGGTCATACAGCTGAACATCATATTGTCGTACTCGGTGACGGTACGCCGCACCTCGTGCTCAAACACCCGCCCTTCTTCAAACTCCTCAAAATACAAACCCGCCATTTTTCACCTCCAGCGCAGCCAATGTCACAAACAGAGGCCGAATTGTAGCATTTTTGTAAAGCGCGTTTTGTCGATAACGGACTAACCCAGTACAATCCCTAACTATTCCATACGCATCTGAGTAGACCTGATGAATGCCCAGCCCAACGACGCCCTTGTCCCCGACTCCTCCGCCGCCAAAACCTGTAGCCTGGCGGATGCCATCACACGGCGGCGCTCCGTGCGCGGTTTTTTGCCGGAACCGGTGCCCCGCGAGCTACTGCACGAGATATTTACCCTCGCCCAACAGGCCCCTTCAAACTGCAATGTGCAACCGTGGCATGTATTCGTTGGTTCTGGCGTAGCGTTGCGCTGCCTACGCGACAAACTGGTTGATGCCGTTGTTTCCGGCCAGCAGCCAACACTGGATTTCGCGCGCACGGAACAGTTTGAAGGCATTATGCGCAAACGCCAGATCGAAACTGCTGTTGAACTGTACGGCAATATGAACATCGCCAGAGGAGATAAAGAGGGTCGCGCCCGCGCGGCACTGCGCAATTACGAATTTTTTGATGCACCCCACGCGGCGTTTATCTTTATGCCAAAACAGTTCGGTGAAACCGTCGCCCTGGACGTTGGTATGTACGCACAGACCCTGATGCTAACCTTTACCGCCTACGGCATCGGTTCCTGCGCCCAGGTCAGCATCAGTAGATATCCGAATGTGGTGCGCGAACACTTTCAGGTGGACGCGGGTCTCGGTCTGCTGATGGCTATTTCGTTTGGCTACGAAGACGTCGCTGTGCCCGCCAACAAAACCCGCGTACCCCGCGCACCCATCAACGAAGAAGTACGTTTCGTCAGCTGAGGGTCGAACAGGGTCTGAGCCAGGCACGGCTTACAACCGCCGTCTGCCGCCGTTTACTTATGGCGACGACGAATTTGCTTTACAAAACCACCACCAAAAAACTTTAACATCCCGACCAGCGGACTCATGCCCCAGTTGATATCTTGGCCGTTGCCCATGCGCTCAATTTGCACGCAGTGCCAGCCCACATCTGCAAAGCTGTTCAAATGGCGAACACGTCGGTTCTCGCTATGGGGCGCAAACCACTTTTTACCCAACGCGAGGTCGATATCCACAATACGAGCCTTGCTAAAATTACCGGCCAGAATTTTTGCCGGCAGCTCCGGCTCGGATGACAGTGGTCGACCGAGACCGATCAGATCGGTTACCCCGTTTGATACCGCCTCTTCCATACCACGCAGGGTGCGAAACCCCCCGGACACCATCAGTGGCACCGAAGACACCTTGCGAATTTTTTGCGCCATCTCAGTAAAATAGGCCTCGCGTTTGGCAGATGCAGCCGAGAGTAACGGTGCGCCGCTGTCCGTGGTATTGCCGGATTCATCTAACAGGGCGAGCTGTTCATAGGTGCCGCCCGAGAGTTCGATAAGATCGACGCCTTCCTTTTCCAGCCAGCCAATTACGGTGCGGGAGTCTTCCTCGGAAAACGCCCCCTTTTGAAAATCCGACGAATTGAGTTTGACGCTGACCGGAAATTCCGGACCCACTGCTGCACGTACCGCGCGCACACTTTCCAGCAAAAACCGCGCGCGATTTTCCAGTGCGCCACCCCACTGATCAGTGCGTCGATTTACCAGCGGCGACAAAAATTCGCTAATCAGATAACCGTGCGCGCCATGCAATTGTACGCCGGTAAAGCCAGCCTTTTTGGCGATTCCCGCGACCCGCGCAAAACGCTCAATAATGCCAAATATTTCCGCTTCATTCAGCGCGCGCGGTGTGCCGTGTACCCATAACATACTGACCTTGACCGCCGACGGTGCCAACGGCGTGCGACTGATATAGGCGGGCGACTGGCGACCGGGGTGGCTGATCTGCATCCACAT
>JBFJKD010000092.1:0-8225 GCA_041635095.1 Porticoccaceae bacterium | reverse complement strand
ACCGAGCGGCACGAGTCGCGGCGCATCGACAACCAGCTGCGGGGTCGTGCGGGCCGCCAGGGAGATCCAGGGTTGTCGCGTTTCTACCTGTCCATGGAAGATCCGCTGATGCGTTTATTCGCCTCGGATCGGGTCAAGAATATGATGCGCGCCATCGGGATGGAAAAAGGCGAGGCCATCGAGCACCGCATGGTGACCAATGCCATCGAAAAAGCGCAGCGCAAGGTCGAAGGTCGCAACTTTGATATTCGCAAACAACTACTCGAATACGACGACGTGGCCAACGATCAGCGCCAGGTGATTTATCAGCAGCGCAATGATTTGTTATCCACGGACAGCATCGAGGAGGTTATCGATGCCATTCGCGACGATGTAGCCAACGATGTGATCAGTGCGTCCATACCGCCGCAAAGCCTGCCGGAGCAGTGGCGGATCAAGGAGCTCGAAGACGATTTACGAGCGGAATTAAATCTCGATCTGCCGGTGCAGCGCTGGCTCGACGAGGACGATCGGCTACACGAAGAAGCGCTGCGCACGCGTATTCTGCAGGCCCTGAAGGACGCATACCGGCAGCGTTGCGAGGCCGTCGGCGACGCCATGCGCAGCATCGAGAAACAGGTCATGCTCCAGGTACTCGATACCCTGTGGAAAGAACATCTGGCGAATATCGACCACCTGCGTCAGGGCATTGGTCTGCGTGCTTACGCGCAAAAGAATCCCAGGCAGGAGTACAAGCGGGAGTCGTTCCAGCTATTCGGTGAATTACTCGACAACTTAAAACGGGAAACCATTCGCTTTTTGTGCCGGGTCGAAGTGCGTCGGCGCGAAGATGTGGACGCCCTCGAGCGCCAGCGCAAGGAACAACAGGCGCAGCAAAAAATGGAATACCGCCACGCCGCGGCGACGGCGCTGGCACTGGCAGGGGATAGCGCCGTGCCGCCGCAGGCGGTACAGCCCTTTGTCAGGGAAGAGGAAAAAGTCGGCCGCAATCAGCCCTGCCCCTGTGGGTCTGGCAAAAAATACAAGCAGTGTCACGGTCGGCTAAGATGACAGCCTTAACCAAGCCGCGCGACGCAGCCGTACTCGCGATGCAAGCGCACTACTGATGCAAGCGCACTACTAATGACGAGTAATGTATGGCCGTAGGCCCAGAACTATTTCCGTATATGCATGGGGTTGCCGGGGTGCGACTGGGCACCGTCAGCGCCGGGATTAAAAAGCCGGGGCGCAACGATCTGGTGGTGATGGCCCTCGCGCCGCAATCCAGCGTGGCGGGGGTATTTACCCGCAATGCGTTTTGCGCGGCGCCGGTGCAGGTGGCGAAGGAGCATCTGGCGGCGGGTGCGACACGTTATCTGGTAATCAATACCGGCAACGCCAACGCGGGAACGGGCGCGGAGGGTATCGCTAACGCGCGCCGGGTTTGCACCGCACTGGCGCAACTGCGGGGTGTTAATGCGCCTGCGGTGTTGCCGTTTTCGACGGGGGTGATCGGCGAGCAATTGCCGGTGGAGCGTATTTTGTCCGCATTGCCGGACGCATGCGAGGCCCTCGCGGAAGATGGCTGGCGCGCCGCCGCGCTGGGCATTATGACCACTGATACGCGCCCCAAAGGGGCCAGTACAACCCTGCTGATTGATGGTCAACCGGTGACAGTGACCGGTATAGCCAAAGGTGCGGGCATGATCAGGCCGGACATGGCCACCATGCTGGGATTTATCGCCACCGATGCACAGGTACCACAGGCCGTGTTACAGCAGGTACTTGAGCGGGCAGCGGCCAAATCCTTTAATCGCATTACCATCGACGGCGACACCTCCACAAACGATGCCTTGATATTGTTGGCCACCGGTCAGGGTGCGGCGCGCATCGACACACACAATCTGGCGGCATTCCAGCAAGCGGTCGAGGATATTTGCGTGCAACTGGCGCAGGCCATCGTGCGCGATGGCGAGGGCGCAACCAAATTTGTAACTGTAACCGTGGCAGGTGGCGCGACGTCCGCAGAGTGTCTGGCCGTGGCCTACACCATTGCCGAATCGCCGTTGGTTAAGACGGCGCTGTTTGCCAGCGACCCCAACTGGGGGCGCATTTTAGCGGCCATCGGGCGTGCCGGTGTGGTCGATCTGCAGGTAGATCAGGTGCGCGTGTGGCTCGACGATGTGTTGATCGCAGTGCAGGGTGCGCGCGCCGCCAGCTACACGGAAGCGGCGGGGCAGGCGGTGATGGATCGCGAGGAGATAACCATTAAGGTCGAGTTACAACGCGGCAGTTGCACGGAAACCGTGTGGACCAGCGATTTAAGCCATGAGTACATTCGGATCAATGCCGAATACCGATCCTGATCCTGCGGCGGTACATGTGGTCGCGGCGGTCATTTTTAACGCCGCGCGGGATCAGGTGTTGATCGCCCGTCGCCCCAAACATCTGCATCAGGGCGGGCTGTGGGAGTTTCCCGGTGGCAAAGTCGAAGTGGGAGAATCCCCGCGCGCGGCCCTGGCGCGGGAGTTGTGGGAAGAGCTTGCGCTGCGGGTGGTGCGCTGCGCCGAGCTAATGCAGGTGGTGCACGCCTACCCCGACAAAACTGTGCAGATCGACGTGTGGACGGTGGATGACATAGCCGGCACGCCGCTTGGCAACGAGGGGCAGGTGGTGGCCTGGGTGCCGCTCAGCCGCTTAAACGAGTATCCCTTTCCGGCCGCGAATCAGGACATTCTCGCCAGGCTTCTCGCCTGACATCCCATCTAGCTTCTCGCCCGACGGTTGGGCGCAACGATAATTTGCTGATCAGTGGTGTGCCAGAAGGGCGGTGGTGCGGGGTTTTCGACGCTCGGGCCGGCTCAATTTCGCCGTGAAATCGGCTTATTCATTTTCATCTGCCTGCCAGTCGTCGAGGGGCGCACCGGCAATGGCGTGCTTTTCCAGAACCCAGTCGCCGAAATCGATCTGTTTGCAGCGCGCGGAACAAAATGGGCGGTGCGGGTAATCCTCCTGCCAGGGTACCGGGCGCTTGCAGGTGGGGCACTGTACCACCAGATTACGGGGCGCTTTTGGGTCACCGGCGAGTTGTTTATTACTCGTCACGGGGCGCTGCCTTCTCCGCCAGGCGGCAATAATGGTCGTGTAATTCCGCCACCGCCTGTTCGAGGGCGTCCAGGGCGCCAGCGTTGTCAATCAGGTCGTCGGCGCGGGCGCGTCTTTCCGCGCGGGATAACTGGGTCGCCATAATCGCCTTGATCTGCTCCGGGTCGTTATGGTCGCGGGCTGCGGCGCGCGCCACCTGCAGGGCTTCCGGAACATCCACCACCAGCACCCGTTGGGTCAGGTTGTGCTGGGTGGTTTCCAGCAGCAAGGGGGATTCGAGAATTGCATAGGGACTTTGCGCGGCGGCCAGTTCGGTGGCAATCCAGCGTGCAATTTCCGGGTGTAGAAGCTGTTCCAGCCAATGTCGTTGTGCGTCGTCGTTAAACACGATTTGGCGCAGGGCCGCGCGATCCAGTTCGCCATCGGTTTGGATAACGCTGGCGCCGAAATGCACGCCGATTTGCGCCAGCGCGGCCGTGCCGGGCGCGACCACCGCGCGCGCGGCGATATCCGCATCCACCACTTTAATGCCGAGTCGTCGAAAGCAGTCCGCCACCGCACTTTTGCCGCTGCCGATGCCGCCCGTCAGGCCGACGATATAACGCGACATTACTGGAACAATGCCAGGTAGGCGTTGGTGAGTTGCGCACCGCCGATCAACGCGACCCATCCCGCGACCGCCAGGTAGGGCCCGAAGGCGATGGGAATCTGTCGATCGCGACCGCGCAGGGCGATGCCCAGCAGGCCGACGATGGCGCCGACCAGGGAAGACAGTAAAATTATCAGCGGCAGTTGTTGCCAGCCCAGCCAGGCGCCCAGAGCAGCCAGCAGCTTGAAATCCCCGTGCCCCATGCCCTCGCGGCCAGTGACCAGTTTAAATAACCAGTAAATACTCCACAGGGACAGGTACCCGGCGACGGCCCCCAGCACGGCGCTGGCAAGATCGGTAAACACGCCGCTCATATTGACCAGCAGGCCCAGCCACAACAGGGGCAGGGTTAGATTGTCCGGCAGAAGCTGGTGTCTGAAATCAATACCGGTCAGTGCCACCAGTATCCAGGTAAAGAGCAACACCAGCAAGGTGGTGCCCGTGGCGCCGTACCAGTACAGGATCAGCGCGGCGAGTACGCCACTGGCCAGTTCTACCAGCGGATACTGGATGGATATGGGGGTGGCGCAACGGGCGCAGCGACCTTTCAGCAGCAGGTAACTGATAACCGGAATATTGTGCCAGGGTTTGATGGGCGCGTTGCAGCCGGGGCAGTGGGAGGCGGGGAATACCAGTCCGAATTTGCGGGCATCGGCCTCCGGCTCCAGACCCAGAAAATCCAGGGATTCCCGGCGCCAGTCAGCCTGCATCCGCAGGGGCAGACGGTAAATCACCACATTCAGAAAGCTGCCCACCAGCAGGCCAAAAATCGCACCGAGGGTTATCAGTAGCGCCGATGGTAATGCCGCCAGCGCGTTTAACGCTACGTTGATAGTGTCCGGCACCCTTAAATCACTTGGCCCAGGTTAAAGATTGGCAGATACATGGCAATCAACAACCCGCCCACCAGCACGCCCAACACCGACATAATCATCGGCTCCAGCAGGGTGGTGAGGTTATCCACTGCGTTGTCCACGGCCTCTTCGTAGTGCACGGCGGCTTTTTCCATCATATCGTCCAGTGACCCGGACTCTTCGCCGATGGAGGTCAGCTGCAACAGCATGGTGGGAAACAGATTCGTGGCTTTCAGGGCGATGTTGATCTGAATCCCCGTGGTGACATCGTCCCGCACTTTTAGAATCGCATCGCGAAACACCGCATTCCCGGAGGCGCCAGCCACGGATTCCAAGGCCTCCACCAGCGGCACCCCCGCCGCAAACGTGGTGGACAGGGTGCGGGCAAACCGCGCCACCACGGCGTTGTAGACAATATCGCCAATAATGGGGATTTTAAGCATGTACTTATCGACCGCATCCGCAAACGCCGGTGACCGCTGCCGCGCCTCTTTGAACGCAAACAGCGCAATAATCAGCGCGAACAGAATAATGTACCACCAGGCCACCATAAAATCGGAAATGGCCATGACAAACAGGGTGAACGCCGGCAATTCCGCGCCAAACCCCTCGTATGTGGCGGCAAAGGTCGGAACTACTTTTACCAATAAAATACCCGTTACGATAATGGCCACTACGATCACTGCGGTCGGATAAGTTAGTGCTTTTTTGATTTTAGCTTTCAGTTGCTCGGTTTTTTCCTTGTACAGGGCCACCCGGTCGAGCATGGTGTCCAGAGCGCCGGCCTGCTCTCCGGCCTCTACCAGGCTACAGAACAAATCGTCAAAATATTTCGGGTGTTTGCGCAGCGCCGAGCCGAAACTGTTGCCCGCGGACACCTCTTCGTGCAGGCCATTTATCATTTCCTTGAGCAAAGGTTTTTCCGCCCCGTCGGCGACAATTTCAAAACTTTGCACCAGGGGCACACCGGCTTTCATCATGGTGGCCATCTGCCGGGTAAACAACGCAATGTCGGCGGGTTTGATGGGCTTGGATGAGCCGCCAAACAGGGGCTTGGGTTTTTTCTTGACGGAGCGGGTGAGAATACCCTGTTTGCGCAACTGGGCCTTGATCAGCGCGGGATTATTACCGCGCATCTCTCCCTGAATGGTTTTGCCGTCTTTGTTGCGACCCTTGAATACGTAAACCTGAGACTGTGCTGTCGCCATGTGCTGACCCTTGTTATTTGCTATTCGCTAGCGAGTTAGTCCGTGGTAACCCGGTTGGCTTCTTCAAGGCTGATTATACCTTCCGCCGTGCGGCGAAGTGCGGACTGGCGCAAAGTTCTGAAACCTTCCTTTTTGGCCTGCTCGCTGATGTCTATGGAGTTGCCGCCATTCATAATCACCCGCGAGATGGCCGGGGTAACACGCATCACCTCATAAATACCGACCCGGCCCTTGTAACCCTTCAGGCACTGACTACAGCCGACGGGGCGGTGAATCTGGATCTTCTCCCGCGGTAGACCAAGAACGTCAAAACCCTGTTCCGACAGAACCTTATCGGGCACCTCGTCCGCGGGTACCTTGCAGATTTTGCACAGCCGTCGCGCCAGCCGCTGGGCGATAATCAGGCTCACGGAGGTGGCCACATTAAACGACGGCACCCCCATATTCAGTAGCCGGGTCAGGGTCTCCGCCGCACTGTTGGTGTGCAGCGTGGACAACACCAGGTGACCGGTTTGCGCCGCCTTGATGGCGATTTCCGCCGTTTCCAGATCGCGAATTTCCCCCACCATCACAATATCCGGATCCTGGCGCAGAAACGCCCGCAGCGCTTCCGCAAAAGTCAGTCCCACCCTGGCCCGCACCTGCACCTGGTTGATACCTTCCAGGTTGATTTCAATGGGATCTTCCGCCGTGGAAATATTGCGCTCGGCGGTGTTGAGAATATTCAACCCGGTGTACAGGGACACGGTCTTGCCGGACCCGGTGGGCCCGGTCACCAGAATCATGCCCTGGGGCTGGTGCAGGGTGTCCAGGTAGGCCTGTTTTTGATCTTCGTCGTAGCCCAGCGCTTCAATACCCATCTGCGCGCTGCCGGGGTCGAGAATCCGCAACACCACCTTTTCCCCATACTGGGTAGGCAGGGTGTTCACCCGAAAATCAATGGCCTTGTTTTTGGACAGGCGCAACTTGATACGTCCATCCTGGGGTATCCGCCGTTCGGAAATGTCCATCTGGGACATCACTTTCAGACGCGCCGCCAGACGCGGCGCGAGGTTAATGGGGGGGCGGGTGATTTCTTCCAGAATACCGTCGGTGCGAAAGCGCACCCGGTAGGATTTTTCGTAGGGTTCGAAATGAATATCCGAAGATCCTTTTTTTATCGCGTCGATCAGCAGCTTGTTGATAAAGCGCACCACCGGCGCGTCGTCCGCGTCGACGCTATAACTCTCATCCGCATCCTCGTCGATGGCCTCGATATCCAGGTCATCCAGGTTCATGTCATCAGCGCCGCCGAGGGCGTTGCCGATATCCTCCTCTTCGCCGTTCAGGAAGTGCGCGACGGCTGCCTTGAGCTTGTCAAACTCGGCGATTACCGCCTCCACGCTGGCGCCGGTCTGAAAGCGGATCTCGTTGATGGCGGTATGGTTGGTGGGGTCGTTGATGGCCACGTGCAGGCGATTGCCCTTGTAGGACAGGGGCAATGCGCCGTGCTTTTTAACCAGCTTGCGGTCGACGATATTCTTGGGGCAGCTGGCGATAGTCAGGGCGTCCAGATCGAACACCGGCATGCCGAATTCGTGGGCGGCCACGTTGGCCACCAGGTGGGCGGGCAGGATATTGGCCTCTACAATGTGCTGCACCAGGGTCAGATGCTCTTTTTTGCAGCGCAGCACAATCTCCAGCGCCGTGGTCTCGTCGAGCAGACCGTCGCTGACAAAGCGCTTGGGTAGTCCCCGCAATGCGGGAGTGGTGGCATTCATGTGCCGGGGTGTCCTCGTAACTTGCAGTTAATTGCGGAATTGCGGCGGGCGCGTTCCTGTTACCTGGTAGCAGTTGCTATTAACCAAAAAACGCCGTTCCCACCCGTTTGGCTGCCCTTTGTCCATCCTTTCGTCTGCCAGCGCCCTTTCTCCACCCTTTCTCCGCCCTTTGTCGGCCAGAGTGTAGGGTATTTTCTCCTGTGGTGGCAACAGCTTATCACTGGGTCATCAACAAACCGTTGAGCATTGCGGGCGCGCCGGGCGCAACGCCAGGGGAAAATAGTGACAATAATTGTCAGTTTATGCCGAGAAGGGCAGCACTCGCCAGGGAGTGGAATGCGAGTAAATATATACAACCCATTGATAGTTATAGGCTAAATAAATTTGGCACGGCAAGTGCTTTGTTTACCAGCGAGCGCTTATGCGCCATTTTAAAACTAACTTTTAAAACTAACCTTTAAAGCTAACTTTTAAAACTAATAGTTAACCAGGAGAATCACCATGCAAGCACGCAACAAACAACAGGGGTTTACCCTGATCGAACTGATGATTGTAGTGGCAATCATCGGGATTCTGGCAGCGGTCGCGCTGCCCGCCTATCAGGACTATGTGATCAAGGCGAAAATGTCGGAAGTGGTGCTAGCCACCAGCCAGTGCCGCACGAGTATTT
>JBFJKD010000091.1:0-8255 GCA_041635095.1 Porticoccaceae bacterium | reverse complement strand
TCGGAGCGTAGCGCAGCCTGGTAGCGCACCACACTGGGGGTGTGGTGGTCGTCGGTTCAAATCCGGCCGCTCCGACCAATTCTTTTACTGACTTTTCAAAGATTATCGTCATGCAACGTCGCTGAGTTCCAGGAGCGGCGTGCCTGGTAGTTTTTTGATTTCCGGCAGAACTTCTTTGGCAAACAATCTCAGGCTTCGCTCTGCGATATCGTAAGGCATCCCAGCGTAGCTAAACACACCGGTGAAGGCGCCTGCGCCAGTGCGTGCAGTAAATTCGCGAATGGTCTCAAAGCATTTTTCCGGTGTGCCCCACACCTGAATACTCATAAAGAAATCGATGGCGCTCTCAACACTTTTACTAACGTGGTCCTGCATGGAGGCATAGGATTCGTAGCCCCTAGTGTTTTTTAAATGGTCGCCAGCCATTTCATAGTGCTCTATAACGGTTCGATAATAACCGCCGATATAGCGCCGTGCCAGTTCTTCTGCGCGCTCCGCGCTTTCATCACAAAAAGTCCAGCCCGCCAGGATGGGCGCGGGTGCAGGCACGCCATTAACCCGACTAAATGTGTCGCGATAGTTGACCAATTCTCGATCGACCATCTCCCAGGGTTTTTGCGGAATAATCAAAATACCAATCCCCAGTTCAGCCATGATCTGGGAAGATTCCGGCGAGACAGCCGCGGCATAGGTGCGTCCGCGAAATGTTTTAAACGGTCTGGGGCGAATATCGCGACGCGCTTGTTTGATATGTTTGCCGTCAAATTCACAATAGCCATTTTCCAGGCCGGTCAGAATCATTTGCGCGGACTCCGTAAAGTACTCGCGGCTGACATTCATGTCTCGCCCGAAACCTTCGAACTCAATTCTTCCCAGTCCGCGGCCAATACCGAGGATCATTCTGCCATCCGACATATTATCGAGCATGGAAATTTCTTCAGCGACACGCATTGGGTCATGCCAGGGCAAAACCATTACCATAGTCCCCAGCGCGAGATTCGGGTTACGGCCAGCCCAATACGCCAGAAACTGTGTCACATCCGGGCACATGGTGTAATCGGTAAAGTGATGTTCCACGCCCCAGATGGATTGAAAACCCAACTCTTCGGCAAGATCACCGAGGCGTAACTCCTGGGCGTAAACCTCTCTATCGGTTAGCTTTGTATCCGACCCCTGAAAAATAAGTGCCAGTCCAACATCCATAATGCTTCTCCGTTAATTCGTGATTTTATCTTGATTAAAAATACAGGGGGCGGTGACGGCAACGCCTCCGAGGAAAAATCTTTAGGTGTTAAGCCATTATTAATAAATAGAACGCTGCTATCAATCATTTTCTTTACTGATGTAAGTTGCACGCGGTATCCTGTACCAGACCAAAATTTAGAGTTGGAGTGGAAGTTAGTATGACAGATAACCCTGAATTAACAGCTGTTCGCGCGAGTCACGAATTCGATGAACTTGCCCTGCAGAAATTCCTTGAAGAGCATGTCGCGGGTTTTAAAGGTCCATTACGGGTCAGGCAGTTCGAGGGTGGCCAGAGCAATCCCACGTTTATGCTGGAGTCGGGTTCCGGTCGTTATGTGATGCGCAAGCAACCCACCGGCGAATTATTGCCCTCTGCACATCAGGTGGACCGCGAATATCGCGTGATGCACGCGCTGGAAAGTACCGATGTTCCGGTGCCTCGCATGTTCGCATTGTGTGAAGATCCGACAATTATCGGCACCAAATTTTACATAATGGAAATGGTCGAAGGGCGCGTTTTTACCGATGTCCTGCTGCCGAGTCTGGAAGTTGAGGAGCGCCGTGCAATCTACCGCGATCTGGTGAGAGTACTCGCAGCCCTGCACGCTGTCGCTTATCAAAAAGTTGGCCTTGAAGAATTTGGTCGCCCCGGCAATTATTATACCCGCCAGGTTTCCCGCTGGACCAAGCAATATTTGGCCTCCAAAACCGAAACGATTGAGTCGATGGAAAAACTTATTGCGTGGCTGCCAGCGCATATTCCCGACCTGGATGAAACCTGCATCGTGCACGGTGATTACCGTCTGGGTAATGTGTTGATACATCCCACCGAGCCAAAAATAGTTGCGGTACTGGACTGGGAGTTGTCAACCCTCGGGCATCCCCTCGCCGATCTTGGTTACATCTGCATGGAATACCATTCGAGTTTTTCCGGACACGCCGTGTTAGGTACGGCCGATGTGGCTAAGCTGGGTATTCCGTCGGAGCAGGAATTTATTGCCGACTACTGTCGTTTCGCAGGAATCGGCCCAGTAAAAAACTGGAATTTTTATGTCATTTACAATCTATTTCGGTCGGGCTGTATTGTTCAGGGTGTCTATCGACGTGGTCTGGATGGCAATGCCAGCTCCGAGCGTGCGCTGGAGTACAAGGATCAATGCCGCGTGCGTGCGGATCGTGCATGGGCACTGGTGGAAGCGAGCGCCTGAAGATCGCATGACTGCTGGATCCAGGACGCGCTGTAACGGGAACCGTTACAGCGCGCCGATCAACCCGCTGACTTTGGGTTAAATAGCGAGTGACAAACCTCCATCCGCGACGATAATTGCGCCGGTAATAAAATCTGACGCAGGGCTTGCCAGTAGAATTGCCAGCCCGGCGAAATCTTCGGGAATGCCGTGACGCTTAATCGCCGATTTCTCAATAACATAATCGACAATGTGCCCCAGTTTATTTGGTCCTGTGCACGGCATCATTTCCGTATCCACCAATCCGGGCAGAATCGCATTCACTTGAATATTATCCTTGCCCCAGGCGCGGCACAGGCTTTGTGTCATATGGTCCATGCCACCTTTCGCCGCAGCGTAATGAAACAATTTGCCAAAGCCAAACTGCGTAATAATTGAGCCTATATTAATGATTTTACCGCCACCGGACTTCACGAATTCCGGGTAACAGGCCTTGCTGCACAAAAAGCAGGAGGTGAGGTTAATGGCGATAAAATTATTCCAGGTTTCGAGACTGGTACTTTCCGGGTTGGAGCCCCAGCTGATCGCCGCGTTATTCACCAGAATATCGACACGCCCGAATGCATCCACGGTTTCCTGAACCATGCGGTTAACATCGTCTTCAAGAGAGACGTCCGCCTGTATAGCCACCACTTTAGCACCCGCTTGTTCCAGCTCGAGTTTCGCTTTATCTAGCTTCTCCTGTTTGCGACCAACAATAGCGACTGCCGCGCCCTCGGAAGCCAATGCCTTGGCGATGCCAAGTCCCAGACCACCGTTACCGCCAGTAATAATGGCGACTTTCCCGCTCAGATCAAATCTATTCACTAAGTACCCCTAATATAAAGTTGGACGACATTAATTCAGATAAGCCATTGTTCGCGTTTTACATGGCCAGCGAAACACCGCCATCCTCGACAATAATTGCACCGGTGATAAAGTCCGATGCGGAGCTCGACAATAAAATTGCAATCCCCTGAAAATCATCCGGCGTGCCATGGCGACCCGCTGACGTCTTGCCAATGATGTAATCGACAATGGGCTTTCTGTCCGGACCAGAACAGGGCATCATTTCAGTATCCACAAGGCCAGGCAGCAGTGCGTTCACCTGAATATTGTCCTTGCCCCAGGCCCGCGCGAGGCTTTGTGTCATGTGATCCATACCGCCTTTTGCCGCGGCATAGTGAATCAATTTGCCAAACCCCAGTTTGGTAATAATTGAGCCTACGTTGATGATTTTTCCGCCACCCGCTTTGACAAATTCTGGATGGCAGGCTTTGCAACACAAAAATACAGATGTTAAATCAATCGCAATAAATTTATTCCATTGCTCAAGGGTCAGTTCTTCGGCCTTAACGCCGTAGCTTATGGCCGCGTTGTTGACCAGAATATCGACTCGCCCAAAATGGGCTACCGTTTCCGCGACCATGCGATTGACGTCGTCCTCGAGGGAGACGTCTGCCTGAACCGCCAGAACCTTGCCGCCCAGCTCGGTTAATTCTTTGCTCGCTTTTTTAAGTTTTTCTGGATTGCGGCCCACAATGGCGACCGCCGCTCCGGCCGAAATAAGACCTCGGGCAATGCCCAACCCCAGCCCCCCGTTACCACCGGTGATAATGGCGACTTTTCCCGTCAAATCAAATATTTTCACGACTGCTCCTCATTTTTATTACAAATACATTTTCAACCAGGGGCCTCGACACGATGTTGTAGCAACGTGTTAATTGCTCCATTCAAGCCATTGGCCACCCAAAATTCTACCTGTTAGTAAAGCATAGTGTACATTGGGTAACATGAAGGCCGCAACGATAATTTATTGGCGGTTTGAGTAGTCTGCCACCCGGCACTCAAGGCAGGATGTCAGAGCGTCGCAGATTGCTGAGCAACCTCCCAGGCGGCCCGGACTGGTTTACCATCTTCAACCTGATCGAGGTATTCGGAAAGGCCGTAACCAACCCGATCATTACAGCGATATTCCGTCATCCCTTCAGTAATACGGGTGCTGAGTAGTGTGCCACTGTCCAATGTGCGCTGGTTGCGCAGGGGAATCAGGGAAAACACGCGGCCTGTGAACTCGTATTGCTCACCACGCTCGGTTGTTACCGAAGCTCGTAGCCCGGTTTGATAGTAGTGTTCATTCCAGAACGATTCGATATGTGCATCCGTAATAAGATCATAGCGGCCATTGGTAAACACCACACCGCCACAGTCGGTGCTACCGTCGCGCAACCCGATGGTCATAATCATTGCGCCAAAATCTTCGCCAAAACTGATCGGTAGCCACCGGTACCAATAGATATTCTGCCAGTAGCGGGGACCCCAGGAATGGTCGCGCAAGCCAAAACCGTCAACACTCCAGGTATTTGAATCTACCGTGATACTTCCCTGAGCTCGGACATGTTGTTCAAAATGTGCTCGGGCCATGGCATTCTGTGGGTCTAGTTCAATCGCTGACCCGTCTGGATTGAGGGCTTCGCCGCCGTACATCGGCGACACACCCTGGTAATTCAAGGCAATAGTGCACTGTGCCCGAGGGCTGTGTTTGAATGCTTTACCGGGGTTCGCCATAACTCCCGGGTCCGCCAGGATCACCAGCTCCCCCGTGTAGGATACCCGTTGCCGGCGAAAAGGCTCGAGCACTTCGAAATGGGCCCCACCTGCCTTCAGTTCGACATTACTGGTTATGGCTGCTCGGTGATACATAAAGCCCACACGTCCGTCGGGCAGGTACAGGCAAATCGACACTTCGGCGTGGCCTTCGTTTACACGATTGCCTATCCTGAACCAGCCACCCAACCCAGTTTTTGGGTCGTACAGGTTGTAGTAGGCGCTTTCGTTAAAATTACTCGCGCTTTCCGGGGCGTGTTGATATTCATCCTCCGGCGTCAGCCGGACGTTGTCACCGGGCTTGGTGATAAACACATGTCTGGTCATAATCTGTGCGTCTCCGTTGTACTCTATCCACAGCTACAGGGCGTTCAATTAATTAACACCGAGATTACAAGTTTTCTTTACCGAATGGTAGAGTAGCATTACAATCGGGTAATCGCTTGTCCTGAGCACCCATCTTATACAAGGGCCTGGCTAACGTACTTAGCGCGGTCTTCCTGTGTAAAAATTAATTGTGAACGGACCAGGAAAGATGCTGTGCACTTTACAACACACCGAACGGGGACATTATGAACTTTGAATTTTCCGACAAAGTCAGGGAGTTACAACTACGGGTCCAGAATTTTGTCGATCAGGTGATCGTACCCAACGAGGCCCGCTACTACCGGGAGCTGGAAGAAGGAGGACGTTGGTGCACCCCACCTGTGCTCGATGAAATGAAGGCGAAAGCCAAAGCGGAAGGCCTGTGGAATTTATTTTTGCCAGAAAGTGAACGTGGTGCGGGCTTGTCAAACCTTGAGTACGCACCCCTGTGCGAAATAATGGGCAAGCTTAAATTTGCCTCGGAGGTGTTTAATTGCGCCGCGCCGGATACCGGCAATATGGAAACCATAGAGCGTTATGGCACCGAAGAACAAAAACAAAAATGGCTTGACCCGTTGCTGAATGGTGATATTCGCTCTGCGTTCTGTATGACCGAACCATTGGTGGCGTCGTCGGATGCAACTAATATCGAAACCCGAATCGAGCGTGACGGCGACGACTACGTAATCAACGGCCGCAAATGGTTTTCATCGGGAGTGCACGATCCGCGTTGCAAGATCTGGATTGTAATGGGCAAAACCGACCCCAACGCCGCGCGGCACGTCCAACAATCCATGATATTGGTGGAACCGGAAACCCCAGGCATTACCGTCGAACGTTGGCTGCCCGTGTTTGGCTACGACGACGCGCCGCACGGACATGCCGAAGTGGTATTCAAGGATGTGCGAGTACCCGTATCGAATATATTGCTGGGAGAAGGGCGCGGATTCGAAATTGCCCAGGGACGTCTTGGGCCGGGACGCATTCACCACTGTATGCGGATTATTGGCGTAGCTGAACATGCCCTCGAGCTGATGTGCCAACGGCTGTTAAGCCGGGTGGCGTTTGGCAAACCTCTGGCCGAGCACGGCGTCTGGCTGGAACGTATTGCTGACGCGCGCATCAATATAGAAATGAGCCGACTGTTGACGTTAAAAGCGGCCTATATGATGGATACCGTAGGCAATAAAGTCGCCAAAGCGGAAATCGCCATGATTAAAGTGGCCGGCCCTAATTTAGCACTCAAAATTATCGACGACGCCATTCAGGCATTCGGCGGTTGTGGGGTCACTGAAGACGTCGGCTTGGCGCGCGCCTATGCCCATATGCGGGTGCTACGGATTGCCGACGGCCCGGATGAAGTACATCGCAATCAAATCGCGCGTCTGGAACTAAAAAAGCACATGAACTAACGGTACGCCGCGGCGACCTGGCAGCAATAATTGCGAAGTACGGGTTAGCGTGGATTGGTTAAACAGTAAATTTCAAAAAGCTCGAACCGGGACTGGAGATATTACATGAAGATAAAAGCCGTGGTGCTACGCGGGATAGACCAGCCATTTACCATAGAAGAAGTGGAACTGGCGCCGCCAAAAGAAAATGAAGTTTTGGTAAAAACCACGGCCAGCGGTATTTGCCACAGTGACTATTCCTGCGTGCACGGTGTACTTAAAGTGCCCTTGCCGATTGTGCTCGGCCACGAAGGTGCCGGTGTTGTGGAGGCGGTTGGCGCCAACGTCAAACACCTTAAGCCGGGCGACAAAGTGATTGCTTCGCTGACCCCCAGTTGTGGTGAATGCGTCATGTGCAAGGAGTCCAAAGAGTATATGTGTGCGGAAATGGGGAAATTACTGACCCACTGTACGCAAATTGACGGCACTACCCGTCATACAGGTAAAGACGGAGAGCCCTTGTTTGCGCTATGCGGGGTCGGCTCGTTCGGCGAATATATGGTGATGCCTGCCGGTTCCGCGATAAAAGTGCCCGATGATACGCCGCTGGAGAGTACCTGTCTGATTGGTTGTGGCGGAGTGGGGCTATCAATTATTCAGGGTGCACGTATCGGTGGCGCCACTATCATTATTGCCATTGATCCGATGGCCGAGAAACGGGAACTGGCCCTGAGTCTCGGCGCCACCCATGCGATCAATCCGTTTGAAGAAAATACGGAACAACGGGTCAAAGAAATCACCGGCGGCCTGGGTGTGCACTACGCGTTTGAAGCCCTTGGCCGCACGCAGACCATGGAGCAGGCCTGGAGTTTACTCAGACCCACCGGGCGCGCCATTATTGTTGGCGTTGCTGCCCTTGATCAAACCATCACCATTCCCTCCGGTGCCTTGCTACTTGAATGTGAGATTCAGGGTTCCTGCTACGGGTCCTCTACACCTAAAAAAGATATTCCACGGTTTGTCGAATTGTTTAAAAGCGGCGAACTGAAGCTTGAGGAAATGATCACTCAGCGCATTGGACTGAGCGAAATAAATCGGGCTTTTGAGGAAATGGGACGCGGAGAGGGTGCACGTTCGGTCATCATGTTTGACTGAAACAAGACTTTCGATATCGAATTGCAGCAGGGCAGGAGAAACAATATGAAAACAAAAGCGGCGGTATTGTACGAAATTGGTAGCCCCTTTGTGATTGAAGAACTGGAACTGAGCGAACCTAAAGAAAATGAGGTTCTGGTCAAGTATACGGCGAGCGGTATTTGCCACTCAGATTATTCGTTTCGCTACGGTACGTTACCGGTCAAATTACCTGCGGTGCTGGGGCATGAAGGTGCGGGTGTGGTCGAGGCGGTAGGCTCCGGCG
>JBFJKD010000090.1:0-8317 GCA_041635095.1 Porticoccaceae bacterium | reverse complement strand
CGGGTGAGTTTGCCCAGGGTGTAAAACTCCTCGGTTAAAATCTGCCCGGTGGAGACCACCGCAAAGGCGTCGCGACCGTAGGCGCCCTGAATGCGCTTTATTTCGCCAGCCATATGGTCCAGCGCATGATCCCAGTGGGTGGGCGCAAAGGGCTGGCCTATTTGCTGACGGAACAGCGGGGTGTCGCCGCGCCCCGGCGAATTAAACAATTCGTGGCCGTACATCCCCTTGAGACACAGTTTGCCGCGATTAACATCGGCATTGCCGACACCACGGGACGCGACCACCTTGCCCGTGGCGTCCTTGCCGATTTCGATGGCGCAGCCCGTGGAGCAATAGCCGCAGGTGGCATAGGTCCAGTCGCTGACTTTTTTGTCGGCGATAATAATGGGATTTTTGCGCTGACGACCAAATAACATATCAATGACTCTCGATGTTCATGGTGCATTCACCGACCAGCACCACCTCGCCGCCCACACGCAGTGTGGAGGGTCTATCGCTGTGGTGATCCATTTCAATGTGCAACACACTGCGCCGGGTTTTATCCGTGCCGCGATCAATGGTGAAGGTGTAGGTGCCCTCGCGCATATGCTCGTGGCTAGCGAGATAACCGGCAAAACAGGGCATTACCGAGCCGATAGGTGGATCTTCCCTGGCGCCGATGCTGGGGCCAACTAATCGCCCATGAAAATCGGTTTCCTGATAATCGGTGCGGTTGCTGAAAATAAAAATTTCCTGGGCGGCCATGGCGGGGGCGCTGGACTGGCTCCAGGCATCGAGGCTAAAGCGCGCCTTGCGCACCGCCTGCTGTGAAACCAGGGGCACCATCAAATAGGGAAAATTGATCGAGACCAGACGGGTGCGGTAGGTGTGGGTATCGATGTCGCGCTCCTCAATACCCAACAGACGCGCCAGCTCTGCTTCGGTCGGTGTATAGCGATCAACCACCGGATTCGCGGGCAGAGTGAACTGCACAAACAAGGGTTTGCTTTCTGTCTTTGTGAGGCTGACAGCAATATCGCCGGTGTTCTGGCGAAACACCAGTGCAGCACTGCTTTCCGAGAAATCAATTTGCCCTGCTTCTACCAGCACGCGGGCGGCGGCCAGCATGGGATGGCCGGCAAAATCAACTTCACCAGCGGGGGTAAAAACACGCAGGCGAAACAGGGCGGGCTGGTCGGCTGCGCTGGTGCTGCTGGTGACACTGTCCATGACAAAGACGGTTTGCGACAGGTTCAACTCTCGGGCCATTAAGGCCATCAGGTCGTCCGACAGGTCGCTGGCTGCGGGGAACACCGCAATTTGCGCACCCTGAAATACCTGACCGGTAAAGACATCCGCTGTGTAGTAGCTATATTTCACATTGCCTCCGGGTTCGAGGCAGGGATCTGTACAAACACCATGGCATCGCTAATTTTAACGGGATAGGTGGTAATAGAAACGTCTGCGTCTTCAAAACATTGACCGGTGGTCAGGCTAAAGTGCTGTTTGAGAACAGGTGAGGCGACGGCCAGTTGCTCGCCGATGCTGCACAGTATACCGCGACCGAGCACATTGGCCTCGCTAAAGGGATCGAAGTTGCTGATCGCGTACACGGTGTCCGAGTCCAGTAGGCGAAACAATGCAATTTGCGTTTCCTGAGCAGTATTCTCGTTAACCAGGGCAGCAATGCCCGCATCGAAGGGTATGTCAGATAAAGGACAAATCTGTACCCAGGCGGCAGTGTCAACCGAGGAGTCGACAGGTTTGCTCAGGTCCGTCATGCAGGCACCTGTTCTTTCCTTGCGACGGCAGATTTTTCAGCACCAGCATTGATAATTTCCAGTTTCTGTGCGGGGCGAATCTGACCGCGTTCTTCGACGAAAATAATATTGCTATCGCCCTTGTCGCTGTTGACGAAGGGGCGGAACATTTTTAATTTTTCCGGGTTTTCGATGGTGGTTTTCCATTCGCATTGGTAGGTGCCGACAATTTGCGCCATCTCCGCTTCCAGTTGCGCACAGATTCCCAGGGAATCTTCTATCACCACCTCGCGCAGATAATCCAGACCGCCTTCCATATTGTTCAACCAGGTGGAGGTGCGTTGCAGGCGATCCGCCGTGCGCACATAAAACATCAAAAAGCGGTCGATATATTTGATCAGGGTTTCTTTATCGAGGTCGGTGGCGAACAGATCCGCGTGGCGGGGCTTCATGCCGCCGTTGCCGCACACGTACAGATTCCAGCCTTTTTCCGTGGCGATAATGCCGAAGTCCTTGCTTTGCGCTTCGGCGCATTCCCGTGTGCAACCGGACACCGCCGACTTGATTTTGTGGGGCGAGCGCAGTCCTTTATAGCGGTGCTCAACTTCCAGGGCCAGGGCCACGCTGTCCTGCTGACCGTAGCGGCACCAGGTGCTGCCGACACAGCTTTTGACGGTGCGCAGTGCTTTACCGTAGGCGTGCCCGGTTTCGAAACCGGCAGCGATCAGTTCCTGCCAGATTTCCGGCAACTGCTCCAGACGTGCACCGAACAGATCGATACGCTGGCCGCCGGTGATCTTGGTATAGAGCTGGTATTTTTTGGCCACTGCGCCGAGCGCGATCAGTTTGTCCGGAGTGATTTCGCCCCCGGCGATGCGCGGCACAATGGAGTAGGTGCCATTTTTCTGCATATTGCCCAGGTAGCGGTCGTTGGTGTCCTGCAGCCCCGCATGTTTCGGTTCCAGCACGTAGTCATTCCAGCAGGAAGCCAGAATGGATGCGACGGCGGGTTTGCAGATATCACAACCGCGGCCGGTGCCGTGTTTGTCCAGTAAATCGTAGTAGGTTTTTATTTCCTCGACGCGCACCAGATGATAGAGATCCTGGCGGGAGTAGGGGAAGTGCTCACAAATATCGGTGCTCACTTCGAGCCCCATTTTTTCCAGCTCGACGTTTAACACTTGTCCGACCAGGATGTTGCAGCCGCCGCAGCTGGTGCCTGCTTTGGTGCAGGCTTTAAGCTCACCCAGGGTGGTCGCGCCGTCGGCGATGGCGGTGCACAGCGCACCCTTGGTCACATCGTTGCAGGAGCAGATCTGCGCGGAATCGGGCAACGCTGACACGCCCAGCCCGCTGACCCCACTGCCGTCCCGCTGGGGCAGTATCAGGGCATCCGGAAATTCCGGTAGGGGAATATTGTTGAGCACCAGTTGCAGCAGGTTGCCGTAGTCGGTGGCATCGCCAATCAGCACGGCGCCCAGCAGACGCTTGCCGACTTTATCCACCACAATCTTTTTGTAAATTTCGTCGGTACCATCAATGTAGGTGTAGGCGCGGCAGTCCGGCGTATTGCCGTGGGCGTCGCCAATACTGGCCACGTCGACCCCCATTAATTTCAGCTTGGTGCTCATATCCGCACCGGCAAAACTGTTTTTGCTGGTCGAGTTGGTGTGAGCGGCAATAATATGCTCGGCGGCAACCTGGGCCATCTTGTAGCCCGGTGCTACCAGGCCGTAAATGCGGCCGCCCCACAGTGCACATTCGCCAATGGCGTAAATATCGGGATCCGAGGTCTGGCAGTTGTCATTGATGACAATGCCGCCGCGCTCGCCGACGTCGAGGCCAAACTCCCGCGCCAGGGCGTCCTGGGGGCGAATACCGGCGGAGAACAGCAGCACGTCGGTTTCGATTTCGCTGCCGTCGGCAAAGGTCATTTTGTGAAAGTGTTTGTCGCCGGCACTGATATTCTGGGTGTTTTTACCGGTGTGCACGAACACCCCGAGGTCTTCAATCTTCTTGCGCAGTACGGCGCCGCCCCCGTCGTCCACCTGTACCGCCATCAGGCGCGGTGCAAATTCAACCACATGGGTAGTAAGTCCCAGATCCTTTAGCGCCTTGGCCGCTTCTAACCCAAGCAGGCCGCCGCCGATGACAACACCGACCGAACCGCCTGCGGCGCCCGCGCGAATGGCTTCGAGGTCTTCAATGGTGCGGTAGACAAAACAGTTATCCCGGTCGTGGCCGGGAATGGGCGGTACAAAGGGGAAAGAGCCGGTGGCCAGCACCAGTTTGTCGTAGGCCAGGGTTTCGCCCTTGCTTGAAGTAACGGTTTTGGCATCCCGGTCTATGCTGACGGCTCTATCGCCGAGCAAGACGCGAATACCGTGTTGCTGGTAAAAGCCTTTCTCAACCAGTGACAGATCATCGGCTGAGCGACCATTGAAAAATTCGGAAAGATGGACGCGATCGTACGCGACGCGTGGCTCTTCGCAAAAGACGGTGATAGCGAACTGATCTGCAACGCCAGCGTCGGCAAGTGCCTGTAGAAATTTGTGGCCCACCATACCGTTGCCGATGACGAGGACTTTAAGTTTACTCATAGGTGATTTCCAAAAGCCTGGTTACTGCGCCGCTCTAGACTACTGCTGCCGCGAGATCGAAGAGCGGCTAGAGCGCGCTCTAAACGCGTGTTACCTGGATATTTTGCAAATTTTATGCCAAAACAAAAAAATGAATTTGGTGGCTGTGTTAGGTGTTTGTGTTAGGTGTCTGTGTTAGTTGATAAAATTTGCGGGAAAGCCAGTCGCGTCAGCAGCAGTCAGTGATATTCACGTATTTTTTCGAACCCCTTCAATTGCTCAGGGCGTTTGCTTGTCGGGATTACTGCGTCATCCGCACTTCTATGGTGCGCTAGTCTGTGTGTGTTTTACAAAGGCGCACCGTGACGGTGCAAGGGTTGGGCCGCGGCTAACTGCTACTTATATAGGTACAGGCGAGAACAGAGAGTAGTGTTTATCGCGCGCCCTGTGTGCGCCACGACGGGGCTGCTACCGGTGCGCATGCACCAAGTTGGCATGGCTGTTGCTACCGCGTTGGGCAGGCAGCTTAGCTATGGGCTGGTTTTGATCGAACATCGGGAGTGGTGCATGTCGGAAAAAATCAATTTATTGTCTTTCAAAGGTAACATGCGGGTGCTGCATATTACCTGGATGGCGTTTTTTATCTCGTTTGCGGTGTGGTTCAACCACGCGCCGTTGATGGTGATTATTCGCGACGTGTTTCAGCTTTCCAGCCAGGAGGTCAGCGTGTTGCTGATTCTCAATGTGGCGCTGACTATTCCGGCACGTATTCTGGTGGGTATGCTGGTGGATCGTTATGGTCCACGCCTGATGTTTTCCGGAATATTAATTACTTCTGGTTTCCTGTGTGCGTTCTTTGCATTAGCCGAGACCTTTCAACAACTTGCGGCAGCCCGGTTTTTACTGGGATTTGTGGGCGCCGGATTTGTTGTTGGTATTCGCATGATTGGCGAATGGTTTCCGGCCAAACAGGCGGGGGCTGCTCAGGGTATCTACGGGGGCTGGGGGAATTTTGGATCGGCCGCATCGGCGCTGGCGCTACCCACGTTGGCATTGTGGTTGGGCGGCGAAAATGGCTGGCGCTACGCCATTGGCGTCACGGCGATAATCTCCCTGCTATATGGCATTTACTACTACTTTGCGGTGACCGATACGCCCAAAGGTTCGACGTACTTCAAATCGAAGAAAATGGGTGCGATGGAGGTTACCAGTAAAACGGATTTTGTATTGTATATGGTGATGAGCGCGCCGATCTATGGGGCGTTGGCGCTGCTGGTATGGAAACTGTCACCCGCTGGCATGGACTGGTTTGGTGCACCGTTGAGCAACGCCATCTATTTAGCCATTGCCGTCGTTTACGCTTATCAGGTGTTCCATATTTATCAGGTGAACAAGGACGTCTTTAGCAAACCGGTACCGGAAATGTTTCGTTATCGCTTTAAACAGGTGGCGATTTTGGACCTGGCGTATATGGTGACGTTTGGTTCGGAACTCGCGTTGGTGTCCATGCTGCCGCTGTTTTATGTGGATACGTTTGGTCTGTCGCCAGTGGCGGCGGGCATCGTCGCAGGCGCGTACCCGGTGATGAATCTTATCGCCCGTCCGGGGGGCGGCATTATGAGCGACCGGGTGGGTCGCAAACGCACACTGATTATTCTGTTTGCAGGTATTGCCGCCAGTTTTGTGATTTTGGCTCAGGTCGATACGGGCTGGGCAGTACCTTTGGTGGTCGCCAATACATTGCTGTGCGGTTTGTTTGCCAAGGGTGGCTCGGGGGCGGTATTTGCCATGGTGCCGTTGATTCAACGACGTATGACCGGACAGATTGCCGGTATGGCGGGCGCGTACGGCAACGTTGGTGGGCTGCTGTTTTTAACGGTGCTGTCGTTTGTGTCTGCGCCAGTATTTTTTCTGGTGATTGGCGGTGCAGGTGCGGCAGTGCTGGCGTTGGTGATCATTTTTCTGGATGAGCCACGTGGCCAGACTGCCGAAGTGCTGGAAGATGGCACAGTTCAGTTGATCGACGTCGCCTGACAATTCTAGTTTAACGGTGGTTGACCGGCTCAGTTTAGAATAAAGGCAATATTGGCTAATACACTGATAACAGGCCAGATTGGTATGAGCACAGCTATGATCAGCATCGGGCAATATTCGAGCCGCGGTGCCAAGGAGGAAAATCAGGATAGCTATGGCGTACTGGTGCCCGACGAACCGGCGCTCAGCTACAAGGGTATTGTGGCTGTGGTAGCAGACGGCGTAAGTGGTTGCGACGGCGGGAAGATCGCCAGCGAATCCTGCGTCAAAAGTTTAATGTCGGACTACTACTGCACCGCGGATTCGTGGACCGTCAAAACCTCCGTTAGCAAGGTGCTTCTGGCAACCAACCGCTGGTTGCACGGTCAGGGGCTTTCCAGTCGCGACATGCAGCGCGGGCTGGCCACGACTATGAGCGCGCTGGTAATCAAATCCGCCACCGCGCATATGTTCCATATTGGCGACACACGAATTTATCACTTGCGTGGCGATAAATTCGAATGTCTGACACAGGATCATCGGGTGTGGGTGTCCGCTGACAAAAATTATTTGACCCGCGCACTGGGTATCGATCTCAAGCTGGATATCGACTATATGAATTTTTTGGTCGAACCCGGTGATCTGTTTGTGTTTACCACGGATGGCGTGCACGAGTTTGTGCCGGATGCGGCGATGCGCGATCTGGTACTGCGCAATGCGGATGATTTAGATAAGGGCGCGCGTAATATCGCCGACCTGGCGTTGCACAATGGCAGCCAGGATAACGTGAGCTGCCAGATTTTACGCATCAATCAACTGCCCGGTGCCGATGAGCAGGAAGTCTATCGAAAATTGACCGAGTTACCGATTCCGCCGTCCCTTGCACCGGGTATGAAAATGGATGGCTATCGCGTGGTCCGGGAAATACACGCCAGTAAGCGCACCCAGGTGTATTTGGCCGTGGACGAAGAAACCGGGCAACAGGTGGTTCTAAAAACACCGTCGGTGAATTACGAAGACGACCCGTTATATCTGGATTTATTTTTGCACGAAGAGTGGATCGGCAAGCGGGTGCAAAGCCAGCACCTGCTTACTATAGTTAATCATGCCAGGCCGAAACAGTTTCTCTATACCGTCTCGGAATATGTGGAAGGGCAAACACTTAGAATTTGGATGCACGACAATGCGGCCGCCGACTTGAGCGAAATTCGCGATATAGTCGGACAAATCGCTCGCGGTTTGCATGCGCTGCACAAAATGGAAATGATCCATCAGGACTTAAAGCCCGAAAATATCATGATCGACCGCCACGGTACGGTAAAGATAATAGATTTTGGTTCCGTTAAAATTGCCGGCATCGAGGAAGTGACGACGCCGGTAAAACGCCTGACGTTACTGGGGACCAAAAATTACACCGCCCCGGAATATCTGCTCGGTTATCCCTGCACTCCCCGTTCGGATATTTTTTCCCTGGCGGTCATTGTCTATGAAATGATTACCGGACACTTGCCTTACGGCGAGGACTACAGTGAAAGTACCATCAATAAGCTCGGTTACATGTCGGCGCGGGATTTTTATGCGGATCTACCGGTGTGGATTGATAAAGCACTGGAAAAGGCGCTACGCAAAAATCCGCAGCGCCGTTACGGCGAGCTATCCGAGTTTGTGTACGATTTAAGCAATCCGAATAACGAATTATTGCGGGAATATACTGAGCCGTTGCTGGCGAGAAATCCGATTGGATTTTGGCGCGGGGTGGCACTTTTCGCTGTGTTGTTGAATGTGGTGTTGATCGTCAAACTGTTTGGCAATTGACGTCTGTCAATCGAGTTCGGCGGTCATCATGCCAAATCCAGCAATCCATTCCGGTATGGGGCGGTAATACCAGGTTTTGGTGGTGTAGGGCCCATTGACGGCGAGTGCTGCGCATACTGCGAGCCAGGTGCGAAATTCGTGGCCGCCGCGCCCGGCTAGCCGGGAAAT
>JBFJKD010000089.1:0-8428 GCA_041635095.1 Porticoccaceae bacterium | reverse complement strand
CATAGTGTTCCAGGTAATCACCCACCGCCAGTAAAAACCGCGGGAAAAGGTACTGCACAAAACAAATCGGAATGGACCACAGCCCGAACAGGGACACCAGCAACGCCAGCCACGCCGCCTGCAGCACGATAAATCTGACCATTAAATTACTTGGGTGCCAGGTCGGTTTGCCGTTGGCACGCATACGCTGTTTTTCTATTTGCCAGGCCATGCGCGTTTTTACCACAATACTCCTGACCATAAACGGATAGACATTTTCGCCGTAGCGCGCGGTCGCCGGGTCGTTGGGCGTGGCAGCGTGTATGTGGTGCATAAAGTTGTGGTAGATGTGAAAATCACACATAAAAATTGGCATAAAGACCAGATCGCCGATCAGCCGATCAACCGGTTGCGTGTGATGACACAGCTCGTGTGCGGTGGTAGCCAAAAACCCTGTCGCCAAAGTTAACGACAGAAGAAAGCCGACCATCTCCCACAGCGTCAGGCTGGTTTGGGTCAATAGCCAATGTCCAAACAACGTGACCAAAATAGACGCCGGTAGCGTTACCCACAGCATGACTCGGTAAAACAGCTTTTCCTTAAGTGCCGCTTCGTGGGCATCATCGTGATTAACCTCGTCGGTGCCGACGACGGGGTCGATAAGCGCAAGCCCCACCAGCACCAACACCCCCAGCCAGTGGTAGATACCACCGCCGAGGAGATACCCCACCACCGGCAACGCGGCAAAAAGCAGATGGGGCAGCGTGGTCACCCGAGCCACCACGCTTAACTGGGCGGGTCTTACAGCAATAGTGCCGGACATAGGGGCCTCTGTATCTT
The DNA here is from genome assembly GCA_041635095.1 of Porticoccaceae bacterium. Lineage (GTDB taxonomy): Bacteria > Pseudomonadota > Gammaproteobacteria > Pseudomonadales > Porticoccaceae > JBFJKD01. The sequence goes on along the minus strand of JBFJKD010000089.1, from coordinate 7,609 downwards.
GGCGGTTCTGCCGACATTATTGGGGGCAGAAGATTGGGAGCAGAAGGATTTCGTTATTGTGCTTGCCGGCATAGTACGGCACCCGTGCTTTTTTAGTCAATTTGCCGACGCTGGCCATGGCATCACTGTGGCGTTACCCATATTGCCAGAAAGCGGCCTGCCCATAAGACGTCGTACAACGGCTCCATTGAATCGACGCGGCAGGCGACAGCCGGGATGCCCGTCAACGTTTGGATGCTATGCTTCATCGTAAGCGATCGGACTGAAGGAGATAATCATGCTTACCATTCACCACCTGAACAACTCCCGTTCCCAGCGCATTTTGTGGCTGGCAGAAGAACTGGGTATCGATTACCAAATCGAAAAATATTTTCGCGACCCACAAACACTGCGCGCACCAGCGTCATTGAACGCCATTCACCCGTTGGGTAAGGCGCCGGTAATTGAACACGACGGCAAACTCATTGCCGAAACGGATGCGATTATCGAATACATCACCCGCAAACTGGCCGAAGGTCGATTGGCTGTTGAGCAGGACTCCCCTGACTACGGAAGCTATCTGGAATGGTTACACTTTCCCGAGGGCAGCCTACAGGGGGCGCTGGTGTTCGATTTGATCTACCAGTGGGGCAATGGTGATAACGAGGTGCTATTTGGTTTCTACGACGCGGAAATGAAGCGTCACTACGCCTACATAGACGCGGAGCTGGCGACCCGGGACACCCTGCTCGACTCCGGCTTCACGGCTGCGGATGTTAATATAACCTGGACCCTGGAGTTCGCCGAGGCCCGTGGTCGCACTCAGGGCCACCCGCATATCGGCGCCTATCTGGCCAGAATGCGCGACCGCCCCGCCTATCAACAGGCGCTTGAACGCGGCGGACCACAGGATTTGCAGGTGTTTGGTAAAGGTTGAGTGCCGCGCAACATTGGTTCTGACGCAGGTTAGCACGCGGGTTAGGTAAACAGGAGGAGACGCGGATGGCTGGTGGCGAGCTGGACAATATTCACCAGTTAATTGATGACCGCCCCGCAGACGGGGTATTTCGTGTCAACCGCGCGCTATTTGTCGATCCCGCTATTTTTGAACGGGAAATGACCCATATATTTGAGTCCACCTGGGTGTTTGTCGGGCTGGACAGCGAAGTGGCAAATGCTCACGATTATGTGACGGGCACCATTGGGCGCCAGCCAATTATTTTGATGCGCGACGGCGTGGGCAAGCTGGGCTGTTTCCTCAACAGTTGTCGCCATCGCGGTACGCTGGTGTGCCCTTTCGCCAAAGGTAACGCAAAGTTTCATACCTGCCGTTATCACGGCTGGACCTACAGCAGCGCGGGGCAAAATGTGCTGGTGACGGACCGCTCACACGGTCACTATCCGCCAGCGTTTGCAGAACAGCAGCTGAATCTGACGCCAGTGGCGCGCCTGGACAGTTATCGCGGTTTCGTTTTTGCCAGCCTGTCCGCCGATGTGCCGCCGCTGGCAACCCATTTGGGGGACGCTCGCAAGTTAATCGATCTGGTGGCCGATCAGGCGCCGCAGGGTCTGGAATACGTGCCCGGCTCGGTGAGTTACACCTACGATGGCAACTGGAAACTCCAGTTTGAAAATGGCCTGGACGCCTACCACTTTGCCACCACCCACGCGGCCTTTGTGGATATCTTCAGGGCGAGGCAGCCGCGCTCTGTACCCGCCCACGCCACCGACTTTTCCGGCACTGAAGAGGTGGTATCGGGCACCCTGAGTTTTCCCTATGGCCACGCCATGTCCTGGTCCCTCGGTGCACCGGGCCAAGGGCCGGAAGGGCGACCACTGCCGCAGGATCGCGAACTGTTCGAGCAGGTTCGACGGCGGGTTGGCGACGAGCGCGTTGGCTGGATGCTGCGCCAGCGCAACCTGACGATTTTCCCGAATTTGCAAATTATAGATATTCAATCCTTGCAGGTGCGCAGCTGGCAACCGCTGGCGGTCAACCAGACTCGCATGCATTCACACTGCCTGGCGCCAAAAGGTGAAAATTCTGAGGCGCGGCGTTTTCGTATTCGCCAGTACGAAGAATTTTTTAATGCCGGCGGCCTGGCCAGCTCGGATGACAACCTGATGTACGAGTTAAACCAGGCCGGGATGGCCGCCGCGGCGGCCGGGGCAACCGAAGGGTATGCCCGGGGCATGGCAGCGCCCCCCGCCGATGCACAGCATTTCGCCGCCATCGCTGTCGAAACCGCGGCCCGTACGTGCAGTACCAGCGGGCTGGCGTTTGGGGATGAAACCGCCATGCATAGCGGCTACCGGGAATGGCAGCGCTTGATGCGGGCTGAGTAATAACGTGCCTACGGTGTGTAACGAAGGACGATGGCGGGCCGCTGGTAGCAATGAGTGACATGGTTGTGATCGGCAGAATCGGCAGATAATCATCGTTCGAGTTTTCTTGCAGGAGTCTTGAATGTCAGCGCAAAACCCGACCGCTATTGCCAACGAACTGCTGATTCGCGAAGGCATTTGCCTCGACGATCAACGCTGGCAAGACTGGTTGCAGCTTTACGCAGAGGATGCCGTCTACTGGGTACCGGCGTGGCTGAATGAACATACCGAGACCAGCGATCCGGACCGCGAGATTTCACAGATTTATCACAATTCCCGCCGCGGCCTGGAAGAGCGCGTCATGCGCGTCGAGTCCGGCAAGTCCGTCACCGCCCTGCCCACGCCGCGCACCACCCATTTCTTTTCTAACCTGGTGGCGGAACAACCGACACCTGGCCTGATCAGCGCCCGCGCCAGCTGGATCACCCAGGTCTACGAACCGCGCACCACCAAACGCTACGAGAATTTCGGCCACTACGAGTTACAACTGAAGTTACATCAGACCACCTGGTTGATTGCGCGCAAAAAAATTCATCTAAAAAATGACTGCGTGCCCACCCTTGTGGATTTTTACACGCTGTAAACAACATTGTTGCAGTGCAACTGATCGTCATTTACGCCGCACTAAACACAAAACCCTTATAGCCCTCGGCAACCACCTGCGCGCAGATCTCCCGATATTGCGCCGCGCCGCCGATAAACAGCTGGAAAACCCGTGGTTTACCGGGAATATTTCCGCCGGTATACCAGGACGCCGTTTGATTGAACAGGGTCTGGTCAGCGATGGCCGCATTCAGCTTCACCCAGTCAGCCTCGGCCTCAGCGGTGGGTTCAACGCTGCGCTGACCGTGGTCGCGCATGTAGCGAATGCAAGCGCTGATCCAGTCCACATGGTCCTCCACCGCCAGGGGCATGTTGTACAGCACCGAGGGGCTTTGCGGACCAGTGATGGTAAAAAAATTCGGGAACCCGTTAACCATAAGGCCCAGATAGGTGTGTGGCCCATCGCTCCAGCGAGCGGCGAGCGTGACGCCGTTTTTACCCTGCGGGTTGAGCCGCAATAGTGGGCCTGTTATGGCATCAAATCCGGTCGCAAAAATAATTACATCAAGCTCGTGGTGCACAGCCCCGGTGCGCATACCGGTTGCGGTGATTTCTTCAATCGGCGCACTTCTCAGATCGACCAGCTTGACATTGGGCCGGTTAAAAGCTTCGTAATAATTAGTTTCCAGGGGTGGCCGTTTGGTACCCCATGGATAACCCTTCGGCACCAGCAGTTCGGCAACTTCAGGATCGTTTACGCGCTCGCGAATTTTCGTGCGCACGAACTCGGCTGCGGTTTCATTGGAGTCGGCATCCAACAGTAAATCACTAAAGGTGTGAAACATCGCCAACCCGCCTTCCGCATAGGCCGCCTCGTAGACACGCTGGCGCTCGCCCTCATCCACCGCTTTCGCCGAGGGCTGCGTATTGTCCTGGGGAAGACCAATAAAGGAGTTACGGGACTTGCTGCGAATCACATCGTACTGCGCTTTTATGTCGCGGTCGCTCGCCTCCTCCAAGGGGCGATTGCGAATTGGCACCGCGTAGTTGGGGGTACGTTGAAAAACGGTAAGCTGGTGCGCCTGTTGGGCAATCACCGGTACCGCCTGAATACCGCTGGCGCCAGTCCCCACAATGCCCACGCGCAGACCACTAAAATCGATATCTTTATCGGGCCATTTTGCGGTCATATAGATCTGGCCGGTAAAACTTTTGATCCCTTTGAAATCCGGCAGATGAGGTGCGGACAGGCACCCGGCACCGGAAATCAGATAGGTTGCGCGCACTGTTTCACCCGCACTCGTGCCGATCACCCATTGCCCGGCAACGTCGTCATATCTTGCGGATTCAACACGCGTACCCAGCGCAATGTCTTTGCGCAGATCGAAGCGATCCGCCACATGGTTCAGATAGGTGAGAATTTCTGGCTGGGCGGCAAAGTGTTCGCTCCAGCGCCATTCCTGCTGCAACGCTTTGCTAAATGAATAGGAATAATGATAACTCTGGATATCGCAGCGCGCCCCGGGATAGCGATTCCAGAACCAGGTGCCCCCCACATCGGTGCCGGTTTCGTAGGCCCGTACCCGCAACCCCAACTTGTCGCGCAAATTGTGGACCGCATACAGTCCCGCAAAGCCCGCACCAATTACTACCGCGTCGAGCAGGGTTGGGTCGGGGGCATCTACTCCAGTCGGCGTAGCAGCATTCATAGTCATATCCTGAATAAAAATTTGAGTTGATTGGGTTATAGTGCGTTCTGAGTTGCCTGATAGCAACTAACAAAGTGCCGGACAATCCGGCCGCCGCAGTAGCGCCAGAACCTTCGAACGCGAACCTCTCCTGAAAGGCCACGCATCCCGCAGAAATGGTGGTACACGCAAATTTAGCAAAAATCGCTCTCGGCAACACGACATTTGTAGTTTCGCGTGCATCGACTATATTGAGCATGTACCGCTGAATTGGGTATGTACCGCTGACCTTTTGGGGACACCGCATCCCTGCGCTTGAGAACGGGTCCATGGTGAGCGAAATGGTTAGCAAATAAGCTGTCGCGATGCTTTTCGGCAAATATCCGTCCTCCGGCAACAGCCGAACAGTAAACAGGAAGTACGACTATGGATTCTTTGACACTTTACGGCATGCAATTTTCGCCCTACGTGCGCAAGGTGCGTCTCGCGCTGGCACATAAGGGGCTCGCTTACGAACATTCCCGTGGTGCCGATTGGCGGCGGTCAGCCGCCGGCGTTCAAGGCCAATAGCCCACTGGGGAAAATCCCTTTGTTGCGGATTGGCGATAACTGGCTGCCGGACTCGTCCGCGATCTGTGCCTGGATGGATCGAGCTACGCCGCAACCTCCGCTGTTACCTGCCGACCCCATCGCCACCGCGCGGACTCTGGTATGAGGAATACGCAGACTCCCGCATGGTTGCGGTGATCGGCGGACATCTGTTTGTAGAAGTCGTCTTAGCAAAAGCGCTTATGCAGCGCGAGCCCATTCAGGCGGATATTGAGGCGGCGATCAAGGTCGAAATTCCGCAGATATTTGACTATCTGGAAGGTCAGCTGCAGCACAATTATTTGCTTGGCGCCGATATAACACTTGCGGATTACGCCGTCGGCAGCCTGTTTGTCACACTGTTACATTGCAAATACCAGTGCGACGCCAAACGATGGCCTAAGGTCGCGGCTTATATTGACCGCCTGGTGGGCAGTGCTTTGTTCACGCCAATTATTGCTGAGGAAAAACAGGTCCTGGCGAGCATGGGTGTCCAATAACGGGTTGTCGCATTAACCGATCCCGTGCTAACCGCGTCACCCGACTGGATAGCTGGGTCGTTTGGCGGCAACAAATATGGTTTAGAGTTGACAACTCGCACGTATCGGCCCTAGTGTGTACGGCCCGAAATAAGAAGTTTGTTCCCAAAACCTGTGGAGAACCAATATGAAAGCTGCGGTGCTCGAAGCATTTAACACACCGATGAAAATTCATAACAATTGGCCGGAGCCCAAATGCGGCCCGGACGACGCTATTATTAAGGTAGCGGCGAATGGCGTGTGCCGCAGCGACTGGCACGTCTGTGTTGGCGACTGGGACTGGCTCGGCTTACAGCCCGAGTTACCCCATGTGATCGGCCACGAGTTTGTAGGTGAGATTGCGGAAGTTGGCGCCAATGTCACCGGCTTTAAAAAAGGCGATCGGGTGGTATGTCCGTTTAATCTCGGCTGCGGTGGCTGCGAATACTGTCAGAGCGGCCATCAAAACACCTGTTCCACGGGTATGCTCGCAGGGTTTTCCACCTCGGGCGGTTACGGCGAGTACGCTCACATTCTCAAGGCGGATCTGAACCTGGTGAAATTGCCAGAATCCGTATCGTTTATCGATGCCGCCAGTATGGGCTGCCGGTTTATGACCTCCTTTCACGGTATCGTCGATCAGGCCAAGGTAGCTGGCGGCGAGTGGGTGGCGATTCACGGTTGTGGTGGGATCGGTCTGGCTGCAACCCAAATTGCAACCGCACTGGGAGCCAATGTGATCGCCGTGGATATTAATCCGCGATCCCTGGAAATCGCCCGTCAAATGGGTGCCGTACATACCGTCAATGCCGGTGACGGCAATCCTGCCGAGGCAATCAAGGAACTGACCGGCGGCGGCGCCCATGTGTCGGTAGATGCGCTGGGCATCGCCACCACCTGCCTGAACTCGGTAATGAGCCTGCGTAAGCGCGGTCGCCACCTGCAAATCGGACTCACCACGCAAAAAGAAAAAGGCTTTGTGTCGCTGCCCATAGACCTGATTGTGGCTACCGAACTGCAATTGATTGGCACCATTGGTATGCAGCCGCGGCGCTACCCCGCCATGCTTAATATGGTGGAATCCGGCAAATTGCGTCCCGGTGAAATGGTCACCAGCGTGATCCCGGTTGAAGAGGTGTCCGGCGTCATCGACTCCATGAGTAGTTTCGGCACCGTGGGCACCACCGTCGTCGAGTGGAAATAGCCTGAACCGCGGGTCAGGGGTGAACTCGTCCCCTGACCATGCGGTTTGCCGGACATTTTTTCGCCCAACACACCCGTCTTTTTGCCCCCGAGGCACCCCCACCGGCGGTGTCGATTACCCCGCTTTTTCCGTGACTGGACTGGCTGGACGGGGCTTGTTCCGGACGAACACCCCTTTCCTTATGCCACCCGTTGGTTCATTATTTCAGGCTGGAAGTCCCGCAATACCAGCCTTGACCCCATAAGCCGAAACAGGGAGGTTCGTGTTTGCATTCTGATTCGCACTCTGTCGACGCACGTCCGGACATCTGGCTCGGGTGTCGGGTTATGCTCGTGGAAAACAGCCCCACTGAGCACACCGTGCTCGAGGAGATGCTGCAACCACTCGGCTGTAACACCATCAACATTCTGTCCTCAGAGCTGGCTACTGACCTTCTGAAAACGGACGACTACGATCTCGTTATTGTGAATAGCGACACCGCCGCCATTGATCAGATTGCTGCGGTACTAACCACCCGCAGACTCGAAACCGGAAGTAGCCACTGGACGCCTGTTATCGCCCTGGGCAATGAAGATTTCGCACATCATCCTGAACATTTTTTGTGCCTCCAAAAGATATATAAAATACGGATCATTTCTAAATTATCCCACTAAAAATAGTGTAAAATATTATGACGTAAATTATTGAAATTCAACAACTTACTG
>JBFJKD010000088.1:0-8432 GCA_041635095.1 Porticoccaceae bacterium | reverse complement strand
TGCCGCGCGCTTAAAAGAGCGGACGGCCCTCGGCTTAAGTCGCGAACGGACCATTTACCTTGGCAGTGTTGTTGCAGTGCTGGCGATCTGGCAGTTGGTCCAGCATCAGCAACTGGTGGGGCAGCTGCTGGTGGGCTTTGGCGGCATCATGCTGGCGGTGGTACTAATTTACGCCTTCGCGAGTTGCGCCCCCGAAGAGCGCGATCGCATGCTGGTCGCCACCGCGCTGATTGTATTCTCCGTACTGTTCTGGGCACTATTCGAACAGGCCGGATCCTCCCTGAATCTGTTTGCCGACCGCGCCGTCGACCGCCATATTTTAGAATACGAATTGCCGGCATCGGTTTTTCAGTCCCTGAACGCGCTGTTTATCTTTCTGCTGGCACCATTATTTTCGGTTCTCTGGACCTGGCTGGCAGCGCGCGGCTGGGAGCCATCCACTCCAGTAAAATTTGCCCTCGCGCTGATGCAGGTGGGTCTGGGGTTTCTTGTCCTGGTATTCGGTGCCAGCCTGGACGATACAGGGCGGGGTACCGGCATGATTTGGCTGGCACTTATCTACCTGTTACACACCACCGGGGAGTTGTGCCTGTCACCGGTGGGCTTGTCGATGGTCACTAAACTAAGTGTCCCACGGGTGGTGGGAATGATGATGGGTGTGTGGTTTCTGGCTTCGGCCGGGGCCAATTATATCGCCGGTCAAATCGCGCGCTTTACCGGCGACCCCCAGGGCGCTGGAGCCAGCACAGATACGGCTGCGACCACCCTTAACGCGCTGGCGGTCTACACTAATGTCGGCTGGCTGGCGATAGGTATCGGCGTGCTACTGCTGGCCCTGTCGCCCTTTTTGCGCAGAGCGATGCACGGCGTGCATTGAGCCTGTGGTGATTAAGACTGTCTCACCAGGTCGTGCGCTTCTACGGCGCCGAGGGACGCCGCCAGCGACGCCACAATAACCATACGATCAGATACAGGACGTAGGCCACGGCAAAACAAAAACCAATCGGTAGCAGGCCGCGCAACGCGCCGTCGTCGGTTATCGGATTGACATATTCAAAAGCCGCGGCGGCCCAGGCCGGCGCGAGATAGGGTTTGTCGGAGTAGGGATAAATCGGTGTCAATAACACCGCCAGCACCAATACGCGAAAAAATGCGCGCAGCGGCGCCCACGGCCAGAAGCGGGTCACCGACCACAGCATGGGCAACAGCAGTAACACCCCGCACAGGTACGCCACCCCACCCCATAAATAATTTTCCATGGTATACATACAATATTTCCTACTGCGCCCACTTGACGATATGTTCTTCCAGGGCGTCTGGATGAACGTACTGCTCCGATAATACCTTGCCCTGCACCGATATGCCCGCGCGATGCACGGATTGCGGATCACCGGATAGCAGTGGATGCCAGTCGAATAACGGCTTGCCCTCCGCCAGCAGGCGATAGGCGCAGGTGCCAGGCAACCAGTTGAAGTCGGTAATAGTCTCGGCGGTGAGGGTTACGCAGTCCGCCACCAGCTGCGCGCGCCGCGCATAGTCGCGACAACGACAGGTTTGGTGATCGAGCAGTCGACAGGCCACCCGGGTAAAAAACAGTTCGCCGCTATCTTCATCTTCCAGTTTCGCCAGACAACAACGGCCACAGCCATCGCACAAGGACTCCCATTCCTGCGCAGTCATTTGCGCCAGGGATTTAGTTTGCCAAAACTGTGCGTTTTTCATTTAGCGAGGCAACTTGTCATTGCGCGCTCTCAGTTCGCGCATATAGCCATCGTTGGACGGCGGCAGTTGCAGGTAATAGCCCTTAGCCGCGATAGCTGCCAATACCTTGCTGGCATCCGCCTGGGCGAGTTTGCGTTCAGCGCTGATTTCGAGGGCAAGTACCAGCAGTGGTTCTCCGAAGCGCAGCAACAACGGATCGGGCACGCGCGCCGTGCCCTCTTCCCGAGCGACATACAGATACAGGTTTGCTTCGCGACTACTTTTGTAGACATTACACAGCACAGCGCTCATCACTCACCACCCACTTGCACGCAGGACAGTAACTGATCGCCAATCACCGTACGCCGCCAACCCGTGTTCAGCGGGGGCGGTAACGTCGCAGCGCCCGCGCGATGGGTGCGCACCAGCTGTTCCATATCGACCTTGCGGGCTAACATTTCCGGAGCCAACCCAAGCTCTGCCGCCACCGTCTGTACCCGTTCCCGACACTTGTTAAGGAACGCGCCGGATTCCCGCGGTAGCGACTTCGGCAGCGTTTCCGGCAAAGCGTTCTCGGATTGCTGGAGTACCGCCGCGACAATATCGATCATCAGTCCGCCGTAGCGGTCGAGGATTTTCTGGCCAACCACCTCAAGGGCCGCAAGGGCACCATACGTCGTTGGACGCACAGCGGCAATTTCCAGCAATATCTTGTCGGCCACGACCCAGTTGCGTGGGCGATTGCGCAATCGCGCCTCTCCTTCTCGCCACGCGCCCAGCTGTTGCAGCACGCCAACACCACGGCGGTCCAGACGCCAGGCACCCTTAATGCGCTGATAATAATTTTGCACCAGCTGCGGTGCGGCGGCATTGGCTTCCAGCGTCGCCATTTCTTCATCCATCCAGTGCAGCCTGCCGCGCTCGCGAAGGGCTTCCGTTAATTGTTCGTACATCGGCAGCAGATAGTGGACATCGAGGGCCGCATAGTCGAGCTGGGCTTTGCTGAGGGGACGTTTGAGCCAGTCCGAGCGGGTCTCCTGTTTACTCAGTTCCACTCCGCTTAAATCCTTAACCAGAGCACTGTAACCCCGGGAAAAACCGTGCCCTGTCAACGCAGCAGCCACCTGGGTATCGAATAATGGCGCGGGCGAACATCCCATAAAATGCTGTAATACTTCCAGATCCTCCGAGCAAGAGTGCAATACTTTGAGGATCTTGGGATTAGTCAGCAGGGCGATCAGTGGCGCCAGATTAGTCAGGGGCAACGGATCTATCAACCAGGTGCTACGACCGTCGCAGAGCTGGATCAGAGCCAGTTTCGGGAAAAACGTATCGGTGCGCATAAACTCCGTATCCAGAGCCACTACGGTGCACTCCAACCACTGTTCGGCGGCTGTGGCAAGTGCTGCATCGTCCATAATCAACAGTGGCGGCGCACAAAAAGCAAAGGTCATATTTTTTCCGGAGTTAAAGTCGTCTGCGACTATTGAACGCGTGCAACAAGGTGCCGCCATCGACGTATTCCAGTTCGCCTCCAAGGGGCACTCCATGGGCAATACGACTCACCGCCACCCCAAGCCCCATGGCGCGTTCACCGATGTAATGGGCGGTCGCCTCCCCCTCGATGGTGAGATTGGTCGCCAGAATCAATTCACCAATATTTTCATCAACCAGGCGCTGCAACAGAAAATCGATGCCAATGGCATCGGGGCCAATCCCGTCTATAGGCGACAGATGTCCCAGCAGCACAAAATAGCGGCCTCGAAAAGAACCGGACTGCTCAATGGCAAATAGATCGGCCGGTGTTTCCAGCACACACAGTTGCAGCGGATCCCGACGGGTATCGCTACACACTACGCATAGCTCTGCTTCCGTCAGGGTGCGACATAATTTACAACGGCCGATACAGTCGATGGCACGTCCGATCGCCTCGGCCAGGCGCGCGCCCCCCTGTCGATCCCGCTCCAGCAACTGTAACGCCATGCGTTGCGCAGATTTGGGTCCAACCCCCGGCAAACAGCGCAGAGCATCGATCAACTCATCAATCACTGGCCCAAACATCAAATATACTCACTTCTCAATGGTACGCCTCTGCCACAACCCATTTTAAAATCATTCAAAAAGGCATTTTAAAGCCGGGCGGCAGCTGGATCCCCGCTGCCAGATCCCCCAGGGTGTCGCGATTATTAGTCTCGACCTTGCGCACCGCATCGTTAACTGCCGCAGCCAGCAGATCTTCGAGAATCTCCTTATCCTCGCTGAGCAGCGCGGGATCAATTTCAACCTTGCGAACGTCGTAGCGACCGGTCATGTTGACCTTCACCATCCCCGCGCCGGACTGTCCCTGCACTTCTACATTTGCAGCTTGCTCTTGCATTTTCTGCATCTTTTCCTGCATTTGCTGTGCTTGCTGGATTATATCGTTAAAGCCTTTCATGGTCGCTCCGTGTTACCTGTTGGGAGTGTGTCGATATTGTTCGCCGCGCTTTCAGATACCGTTACCGGGTATCGCTTTCATCTAACGGTACCACGGTATCTTCCAGCAATTTGCCGGTGAATCTTGTCACCAGCTCCACCACCGCGGGGTCCGCATTCAGGGCTTGCACCGCCGCCGCATGGCGTTCCGCCGCCCGTCTTTGGTGGTAAGCCTGTGGCGTCTCGCCTTCCACATTACCGACAGTCACTTCGACAGTCACCGCCTGTCCGAAATAGTGACTCAATGCCCGAGCGAGTCGTTGTCGATGGGACTGCTCGTACAGCGCGCCGTTGCCATCATCCAGACGTAAATGCAAATGCGCATTCTGGCACTTCAGCAACGTCATATTAGCAGCAACATTCAGCAGTACACCGCCGATGTCCAAGCTATCGCAGACCTCAATCCAGTGCTCGCGGGTCAACTTCTCAAGCGCTACGCGGACACGTTTTGCAGGCGCGCTGGCTGCCTGAGGCAAGCGCGCTGTAGCTACCTGCACCGGTCGAGCGGGTGTTCCATTCAGGGGGGCCTCATTCAGGGAAGCCGGGTGCGCCACGGCCGCAGGCGGCACTACAACACTATCGCCCGCCGTGACTGCCGATACCGGCCCTGTGGCAGCCGGCTCAGGCTTTTTTGCCGGGGGTGGGTCCTCCTGAGTGTCCATGTGCGCCCTGGACGGTTGATCGCTGCGGTCAGTCACTACTGGCTGAAACGCCAGCTGCCGCAGCAACACCATTTCGAAGCCACTGCGCGGATCGGCGGCCATGGCCAGATCCCGTCGGCCAAGCAGGCATATTTGATAAAACAACTGCACATCTTCCGGACTCAAGGTCTGCGCCAGCGCCAAAATCGTCGCGCGATCCCGGTCGCTAATATCCAGAGCTTCGGGCACGGTTTGCGCGATGGCGACGCGGTGCCATATGCTCAGTATGGCCGCCAGGGCAGCGCTGTAGTCTGGTGCCAGCTCCGCAAACCTGTCCACCAGCGCCAAAGTCTGAGCCCCATCACCACCGGCCACCGCCTGACACATTTCAATGACGGTGGTGTGATCGATGGTGCCAAGCATAGCGCTGACTTCGAGGTCAGTAATTTTTCCGCCACCGTGGGAAATTGCCTGATCCGTCAAGCTCAGCGCGTCGCGCATGCTGCCATCAGCCGAGCGCGCAATAGACCATAACGCAGACTCTTCGGCAGGAATTTTTTCCTCCCCGAGAATAAAACGTAATTGCTTGACAATGGTTTCGGCGCTCAAATTTTTCAGATTAAATTGCAAGCAGCGGGACAATACGGTGACCGGCAATTTACGGGGGTCGGTGGTAGCAAATAAGAATTTGACGTGGGGCGGCGGCTCCTCCAGAGTCTTTAACAGGGCGTTAAAGCTATGAGTCGACAACATATGCACCTCGTCGATAAGGTACACCTTAAAACGCCCAGCCGTGGGCGCATACTGCACGTTTTCCAGTAATTCACGGGTGTCTTCCACCTTGGTGCGGGACGCGGCGTCCACTTCAATTAAATCAATAAAACGCCCATCGGTTATTTCTCGACAGGCTCCGCATTCACCGCAGGGCGTGGAACTTACGCCCCTTTCACAGTTGAGACACTTTGCCAGAATGCGCGCCACCGACGTTTTTCCTACACCGCGCGTACCGGTGAACAGATAAGCATGGTGTAAGCGGTCGTGGTCGAGCGCATTGATCAAGGCTCTGAGCACATGCTCCTGACCCGCCATTTCGCTAAACTGGCGCGGGCGCCACTTGCGGGCAAGAACTTGATAACTCATGGCAACAACAAGCCTCTAATGGCAGACACGGGCGGGGTATCAGGCAGAATTATACGGGGATCGATCCGGGTCCGGTACCCCAGCCCTAACCCATTGCGTATTTGGCCCGAGTCAGCGCCATTAAACACCGCGTCCCGTTAGGCCAACTGGTTATTACACGGCATGGTTGGGAAAATGACGGTGCGTAAAAACACCTGGCGGACCCCGTCAAATGCAGGGCCAGATCAATGCGCAGAGTTTTCAGAAAGGGCGGCAACCCCCGCCAGCCACATCCCGGCACACGACGTTTCTGCTACCGTTGCTCCCTTCCGGGCCTGGCGGGGTTTACAGAGCGTCATTGCGGGAGAACCGACGGGGGCCACCATTGCGGCGGGGATTATCGTGTCTTTACTATGGCAATGCAAATCATAGCTGATTACTATGACCGCAAATATGTCACAGAGAGTCACAGCTATTACCCGCCCGGCACCAGCACCAGCACTCCTGACCGTATTTGGCGCCGCGAACCCCTCGCGACGAACAATGCTGTACCTGCCGTTACGGGTTCTGCTGGCAGCATTGGCTTGGGCCGCGCTGGCGCTGACCGGCTGCGGCGGCGGTGAAAATAACGTCACTTCCGGCAATAAAAGCCACACTCTGCACTGGGGTAATGGCGCCGAGCCCCAGGAACTGGACCCCCATATTGTGACCGGCATTCCCGAGCACCATATCATTGTGGCGCTGCTTGAAGGCCTGGTGCTTAAGGATCCGCTCACTCTGGAACCCATTCCCGGCGTCGCCACCAGTTGGACAGTTAACGAAACAGGCACGGTATATACCTTTCAGCTCAGGCCCAACGCCCGTTGGTCGAATGGCGACCCGTTAACCGCTGAAGATTTTGTGTGGTCGTGGCAGCGCGCGTTGCAACCCGAGCTGGGCAATCTCTACGCCTACATGTATTACCCCATTAAAAATGCCGAGGCCTACGCCACTGGCAAACTGAACGATTTTTCCCAGGTGGGCGTAAAGGCTCTGTCCAGCCATCAACTGCAGGTTACATTAACCCACCCCACCCCGTATTTTCTGCAACTGCTCGACCACTACAGCATGTTCCCCGTGCACCGTCCCACCATCGAGGCGTTCGGAGCGCCGAGTGAGCGCGGCACCCGCTGGACAAGAGCTGGTAACTTTGTCGGCAACGGCGCCTTTGTACTGGCACAATGGGACTTGAACAAGGTCGTCGTGGTAAAAAAGAACCCGCTGTACTGGGATGCAGAACAGGTCGCGCTTAACGAAATTCGTTTCTACCCCACCGAAAACGTGTCCACCGAGGAGCGCATGTTTCGCGCCGGCCAGTTGCATGTCACCGGTTCCCTGCCCACCGACAAGATCGCCGTGTATCGTCAGCAGGCTCCACAGTTTTTGCGTATCTCACCTTATCTGGGCACCTATTATTATCGGATTAACACCAGAGTACCTCACCTTGGCGACAAGCGTGTACGCCGCGCTTTGGCGCTGGCCATCGACCGCCAAAGCATTGTCGACAATGTCACCAGGGGTGGACAGATTCCGGCATCTACATTTACCCCCCCTGACACTCTGAACTACAGCGCCGAGCCCGCGTTTGGTTACGATCCACAGCGCGCCCGCGAACTGCTGAGCGCTGCCGGCTACCCCAATGGCGACGGTTTCCCCACCACGGAAATTTTGTACAACACCAGCGAGGGGCACCAGAAAATTGCAGTGGCGCTGCAACAAATGTGGAAGACCGTACTGAATATCGACGTGACTCTGAATAATCAGGACTGGAAGGTCTATCTCGATAACGAGGCATCGGGTAATTTTCAGATATCCCGATCCGGTTGGATCGGCGATTACGTGGACCCCAATACCTTTCTTGACTTGTGGCTTACCGGAGGCGGCAACAACCGCACCGGCTGGAGTAACCTCGAGTACGATGAACTGGTGACGCAAAAAGCACCAACGGCCTCCGATCGGGCCACCCGCTACGGCTACTTTCGCCGCGCCGAAGCCATTTTGCTCGATGAAATGCCGGTCATTCCCCTGTACATCTACACCAGCGTGCATCTGGTGCACGATAGCGTCATTGGTATGCCCGGCAATATTCTCGACTACGCCCTGTACAAGAATATCTCCCTCAGGGCGGACCACTAGGTATGTGGCGTTTCGTTCGCAACCGGCTGTTGCAGGCCATCCCCGTGCTGCTGGTCGTCATCGCCGCCACCTTTTTTCTGGTGCGGCTGGCACCAGGCGGGCCGTTCAGCGCAGAAAAAGCCGTCCCCGAAGTGGTGCTGAAGGCCCTCGAGACCCGTTACCACCTCGATGAACCGATGCCCATGCAATTTCTCCGATACCTGGGAGATCTGGCGCGGGGAGATTTCGGCCCGTCGTTTCGTTTTCCCGGGCGCTCGGTAAACGAAATGATAGCGGCAGGACTGCCGGCCACGGCGGAACTGGCTCTGTACGCCATGTTGA